>CAYSXG010000506.1:0-2951 GCA_964434895.1 uncultured Solibacteraceae bacterium
TTCCCGCGCACCATCACCCGGGGCTTGAGCTCGCGCACCTTCTCCAGCACCTGGTTGGGGTGGGCCCCGTAGCCCACCAGGTCCCCGAGGACCACGAAGCGCTGGATGGCCCGCCGGCGCGCGTAGCGCAGCACGACCCGGAGGGCGTGAAGGTTGGCGTGAAGATCCGAAAGGATGAGGTCCATGGGGGAAGCCTTCAGTCTAACGCGGCGCACAACGCCGAGGCGACCTCGGAGGGCCCCCGACCCAGGGGAAGGAGGGCCGGAAGCCCGCTCCACCTCGCCAAGCGCCTGCGGTGCCGAGCCATGAAGGCCCCCCGCTCCCCCGCCAGGGGCCGGGCCGGATCCCCGCAGACCCGGGTCCAACAAAGCTCCGGCCGCTCCGCGAGCCAGAGGGCCTGAGCCCCCCCCCGAGCCGCGGCCGCCCGCACGCCCTCCACCTCCCAGGCCCCGCCGCCCAGGGCCAGCAGGCCGGGGGACCCGAGGGCCCGCTCCGCACATTCCGCCTCCAGGGCCCGAAAGGCCGCCTCCCCCCGGGTCCCAAAGATCTCCGCGACGCTAAGGCCGCAGGCCCCTTCGACGACCTCGTCCAGATCGAGGAAGGGCAGGCCCAGGCGGGCCGCCAGTTCCGGCCCCAGGGTGCTCTTCCCGGCGCCGCTGCTGCCCGCCAGAACCACGCTCCGCCCCCGGCGGACCGGGGGCCGGGCCCTCCATCGCTCCGCCTGCGCCTCCCAAAGCAGGGAGGCCGGGTCCGGGGCCTGGGCGAGGCCGGAGACCATGGCCAGGGACTCCGCCCCCGCCCGGAAGCAGGCCCCCGCGTCCTGGATCCCCAGGCCCCCGATGGCGATGGGCGAACAGCCGCGGGCCCGCAGGGCCTCGCACCCCACGGCGAGGCCCTCGAAGCCGATGGGCGCGGCGTGATCCGCCTTGGTGGCCGTGGCCCGCAGGGGCCCGACCCCAGCGTGGTCGCAGGCCGGGTCCACGCCCTCCCATTCCTCGGACCCGTGGGTGGAGGCCCCGACGTGGAGCTCCTGAAGGCCCGGCAACCTGCGGGCCTCGGAAGCCGGAAGGTCCTCCTGGCCCAAGTGAAGGCCCCAGGGCGCCAGGCCCTCGGCCGCCGCCAGCACCGTCAGATCCGCGCGGTCATTCACCGCCACCAGGGGCCAGCCGCCCCCTTCGGCGCTGGCCAGGAGGGCCTCCCGCAGCTCCTTCCATTGGATCCCGGCGTCCAGGGGCTTCCCCCGGAACTGCACCAGAGGGAAGCCCGCCTGGCCGAAGCGCCGCACCTGCTCCGCGAGAGGAAGGTCGAGCCGGGCGTCGGTGATGGGATACAGGGGGGGCAGGGGAAGGGTCCCCCCCTCAGGCCGCATTTTCTTCGCTTTCGAACTGGAGCCTCACGAGCTTGGCGTAGTGGCCGTCGAGGTCCATGAGCTCGGCGTGGGTTCCGCGCTCCACGAGCTGGCCCTGGTCCAGGACCCAGATTTCGTCGGCCTCCTTGATGGTGCTGAGACGGTGGGCGATGGTGAAGGTGGTGAGGCGGTGGCTCACGTCCTCGATGACCTTCTGGATCCTGGCCTCGGTTTCGCTGTCGATGTTGGCGGTGGCCTCGTCCAGGAGGAGCACCTCGGGCTCGATGTAGAGCATGCGGGCGAAGGCCAGCAGCTGGCGTTCCCCGGCGCTGAGCTTCTGGCCCCGTTCCCCCACCTGGGTCCCGAGGCCCTCGGGGAGCCGCGCCACCAGGCCGTCGAGCTGGCTGCGGCGCAGCACCTCCCGGATGCGGGCCTCGTCCCGGGGCCGGCCGAGCACGATGTTCTCCTCCAGGCTGCCGCTGAAGACGAAGACGTCCTGGAGCACGAGGCCGAAGAGCCCCCGAAGGGAGTCCAGACGCAGGTCCCGCAGATCGACGCCGTCGATGGTGATGCGCCCTTCGCCGACATCGTAGAAGCGCATCACGAGGTTGATGAGGGTGCTCTTGCCGGCGCCGGTGTGGCCCACCACCGCCACGCGCTTGCCCTTGGGGATGGCCCCCGTGAGGTTCTTCACCACCCTGCGTCCCCCGGCTCCGCGCTCGGCCGAAGGTTCCTTCCCCTCCCCCTCGTAGCTGAAGGAGACGTCCTCGAAGCGGATCTCCCGCTCGAAGAGCGCCTCCCGGGCCCCGGCGGCCTCCCGGATCTCCTCGTCGTTGTCCAGCAGCCGGAAGATGCGCTCGCTGGAGGCCATGGCCGTCTGCATGACGTTGTAGCGCTCCGCCAGCTCCCGGATGGGCCTGAAGAAGCGGCCGCTCTGCTGGACGAAGGCCAGCAGCAGGCCCAGGGTGATGGCCCCGGTCTGGAGCCGGAGGCCGGCGTAGAGGATGAGGGCCGCCAGGGTGGCGGAAGTGATGAACTCCACCACCGGGAAGAAGACCGCGTACGCGAAGATGGTGCGGAGGAAGGCGTCCAGGTAGCTGCGGTTCAGCTGCTCGAATCCCGCGGCGCTGGCCCCTTCCTGCGCGTTGAGCTGCACCAGGCTCATGCCGCTGAGCTGCTCCTGCAGGTAGGCCTGGATGGCCGCGTAGCGGCCCTGGGTCTCCCGGAAGGCCTCCCCCGCCTTGCGCCGGAAGACCTCGGTGGCCACGAGCAGAAAGGGCATGATGAAGAGGGCCACGGAGGCCATGCCCGCGTGCGTCCTGAACATCCAGACCACGATGGCCAGCAGGGAGAGGGCGTCCCCGAGGATGGCCACGAAGCCCGAGGCGAACATCTCGTTAAGATTCTGCACGTCGCTGGTGACGCGCGTCATGAGCCGGCCCACGGGGTTGCGGTGGAAGAAGTGCGTGGAGCGCCCCATGAGGTGCTCGAAGAGCTGCATGCGCAGGTCCAGCATCGCCTTCTGGCCCACCCAGGCCAGCAGCAGGTAGCGCACCAGGGAGGTCAGGAAATCGGACATCCAGGTAAACTGGAAGAAAAGAGG
>CAYSXG010000507.1:0-2948 GCA_964434895.1 uncultured Solibacteraceae bacterium
CCTCCTTCTGATCCTGGGCCCGGGCCTGGCCCCCTTCACGCTCCGTTCGGAGGGCACCCCCCACCCCCCTCCCCCCGCCGCCGAAGGCAACGCCCACGAACGGCTCCCCCGCCTGGCGGACCAGCTCCAGCTCTCCCAGGAGCAGCGCGCCCCCCTCCGCGGCCTCCACGAAAAGCACCGGGAGGAACTGAAGGCCCGCCACCAGGCGGACTCCGAGGCCCGGAAGGCCTTCCGCGCGGCCTTCCACGACCCCAAGGCCAGCGAGGCCGATCTCCGCAAGCTCCACCAGGCCGCCAGCGACAGGAGCCTGGACCTGCTCCTGGCCCGCCGGGCCCTGCGCATGGAGATCCGCGAGGTCCTCACCCCCGAGCAGCGGGAGAAGGCCGCCGAGCTGCACGGCCGTTGGGAGGAGAAGGCCAAGGCCCGCCGGGAGCACATCCGAGCCCTGATGG
Organism: uncultured Solibacteraceae bacterium; assembly: GCA_964434895.1. Taxonomy (GTDB): domain Bacteria; phylum Acidobacteriota; class Holophagae; order Holophagales; family Holophagaceae; genus CAYSXG01. The sequence continues at coordinate 453 of CAYSXG010000507.1, forward strand.
AAAACCGCTGAGGGCGCCGAAGGCTGGAAGGCTAACGCTACAGTAGGGGGATGCGAAGCGTCCCCCTTGTTCTTGCGGCCCTCTTCCTGCTCCTGCCCGCGCGGGCGGAAGAGGTCCACCGGTACCGCCAGTACATCGCGGGCCAGGCCCTGGGCGGCATGGAGGTGAGGCGCGCCCGGACCCCCGAGGGGGAGCGCATGGAGAGCCGGGAATGGCTGCGGCTCAGCCGCCTCGGGATGGACATCGAGCAGAACGTCCTCCAGACCGCCGTGAAGGCCAAGGACGGGAGCCTGCGCTTCACCTGGAGGCTCCAGATGAGCCAGGAGCCCTTCGAGGGCGAGGCCACCTGGAGCCCCCAGGCCCCGAAGATCCTGCGGCTCCGGCCCAAGGGCGGCGCCCCTTCGGAGGTGGCCGTTCCCGAAGGGGCCCTCCTATGGCCCGGGGACGTGGACGATCGGCTCATGGCGGCCGCCCGCGCCCGCAGCGGCGTGCGGATCCAGGCCTACAGCTTTCCCACCCAGCAGTGGACCGAGCTGGACCTCCAGGTCCAGGGGCCGGCCCCCCTGCCCGGCTTCCAGGACGCGGTGCGCTTCACCGGCGCCGACGTCGAAGGCCCCGTGCGGATGGACGTGGAAAGCTGGATCTCCCCCACGCAAGGCGAGCTCCGGCACGCCGGCAGCCTGGCGGGCCTGCCCCTGCTCACCCAGCGGGAGGAGCTGCCCGAGCCCGCGACGGAGGGTGCCGCCCCGAGCTTCTTCGACGCCTCCCTCAAGAAGCTGCCCCCCCATCCCTTTCTGATGTGGCTGCCGGAGGTGGCGGTGAAGTGGACCGGCAAGGAGCTCCCCAAGCTGCCGGAGGACGAGCAGCAGCACGCCCCCGAGCCCGGCCGCCTGCGCCTGCGCCGGGCCCTCCCCCCCAGCGCCGCCGAAGCCGCCGAGGCCCCCGTGAAGGGCCGCCCCGCTCCCGAGGACGCGCGCTTCCTCGCGGCGACGCCCCTGGTGCAGTTCGAGGACCCGGCCTTCGACGGCCTGGTGCACCGCCTGCGGCCCCCCAAGGGGGCCAGCCGCTGGGAGCTGGCCCGGCGCGTGACCTCCTTCGTCTACGACTGGATCACCGAAAAGGACTTCAGCGTGGGCTTCGCCTCGGCCCTGGAAGTGGCCCACACCCCCAAGGGGGACTGCACCGAGCACGGCGTGCTGGCCGTGGCCCTGCTGCGCAAGCTGGGCGTGCCCTCCCGGGGGGTGGTGGGCTGGGTGGCCCTGGAGCAGACCCTGGGCCTCCATTTCTGGGTGGAGGTGCGGCTCAAGGGGCGCTGGGTCCCCGTGGACCCCACCTTCGATCTGGCCCCCGCCTCGGCCTTCCGCATCAAGCTGGGCACCACGGATCTGGCGGACCTGGGCAGCGTGGGCTGGGACGGCGCCTCCCAGACCTTCGCCGAAGGGTCCTGGAGCCCCGAGGGGCCCTGGGCCGCGGAGCTGCGCGTCGTGGGGGACCTCGCCTCCGCCCCTGGGGGATCCGGCCTGCGCTACCCGGGGGGGACCTGGAGCCTGCGGGAGGGCCGGCTGCGCCTGAACGATCGCTGGGAGGTGGAGGCCACCCTCCCCCCCCCGCCCGCCGTCACCCGCGCTTTCAATGCCCTCGCCGCGGGGGCCCGCCACGGGTGGTGGCAGGAGGCGGGCCGGAAGCTCCTGGTGGACCTGGGGGCCGGCCGCTGGGTGCAGGTCGGATCCGTGGGCGAGGGGGAGGCCTACGAGATCCTGGAAGGGCTCTCCTTTCAAGGGACACAGTGACCGGGCGGTCCCCCTCGTTCATCATCCATCCCCCCTGACGGGGCGCAGTTCCCCACCTGGAATTGCACCGTCTCGACAAAGCTGTAGGTCCGAACGTTGTCCGCCTTGTCCACCACCAGGAGCTCCTGCAGCCCCCAGATCCCCGGAGGGGAACCGGCCGGGAGGATGACGTCGATCTGGTACTCCGCCCAGGCCGTGGGATCGCCGCTGAAGAACTGCGTGTAGAAGTTGGGGTGGTAGTGGTACTGGAAGTGGGAGATCGCCTGGGGGTCCAGGAGCCGGTAGGCCACCACCCCGAGCCCCGACTTGTCGTCGCGGGCCTGGTACCGGATGGTCACGGCCGTCTCGCCGTTCGGCGCTTCGGGATGCGTGGGCCGGGCGGAGATGGGGATGCGATGGAGGCCCTGCCCGGGATCGTCGTTGAGGCAGACCTCCGGCGGCTGGGTATCGGGGTTCGGGCTGAGGACCGGCACGGAGATCAAGGGCTCGTCCTGGGGCGAAGCGGAGAAGCTCTGAGAGCCCGTATTTCCCGCCTGGTCCAGCATGAAGACGTAGGGCACCCCGTAGTCGCCGGAAGCCATGAACTCCGTCAGGACGAAGGCGACGTGGGCCGTCCCGCTGGAGGCGTCGAACCCCCCCCAGTTTCCGGTGGGGTAGGCCCCGGGGTTGGACCCGTTGGCCAGGTTGGGCGGTGCGGAGCCCATGG
>CAYSXG010000508.1:0-2942 GCA_964434895.1 uncultured Solibacteraceae bacterium
GGAGGTGGGCGGGGGTCGGGCGGGCGTGGGGGGGCACGGGGACGGGGGCCGTACCTTGGGGGTCCCCGTCGAAACCAGGGGCCTGCACTGTGTAGCTCCCAGCCTGGGCGGGGGCCGGGTAGACGCCGGCCGCGGTGATGGATCCGCCCGTGCAGCTCCAGGTGACCGCCGTGTTGGAGAGCCCCGAAACCGTGGCGGCGAAGGTCTGGGACTGCCCCACCCCGAGGCTCGCGGTGGCGGGACTCACCTGGACGGAGAGGGCCGAAGCCACCGTCACGGTGATGGTGGCGCTCCCCACCAGCGTGAGGGTTTGGGGAGTCGGGCCCTGCCCCGTCTGCGGTTTCGCGGGCCGCCGGCCCCCGGATTCGCCGGTCCCGAATTCCTTCAGCGGGATGGGGCCCCCCCCACCGGTACCGGAACTATGGACGGTCAGCTTGACCGTGAAGGTGCCTGCGCTGGCGTAGGTATGGATGACCGTATCCCCGGAGGCCGTGGCGCCATCGCCGAAGGTCCAGCTGAAGGTATCGCCCGTATCCGAATACCCCACGAAGGTCACGGCTTGGTTCAGGGGAAGCGTGGCCCCGTTGGCCGGAACGTTGATGGAGGCCGCCTGGCCCCGGGCCGGCAGCGCCGCGCCGACCAGGGCCGAGGCCACCAGGAGGGATCGAAGGAAGCGGTGCAGCATCTTAGCGCCCCTTTACCTTGAGGGATCTCAGCCAACCCGGGGGATCCTGGAGCATCTGTTTGGCGGCGAATCCCTTGCCGGGGCCGTACACCACGGCGCGCAGCTCCCCCGTGGGGTAGTAGGCGTAACGCGCGAAATAGGCCCCGTCCGTCGGGGTCCCCACCGCGTAGAGCCGCCCCAGATCGTCGTAGGCGTACACCACCTGAAGGGGCGCGCCCCCGGGCCCGGAGGGGTATACGAGGCGCTTCACGCGGCCCACGAAGTCGTAGTAGATGCCGATGGCGAATTGCCGGGCGGGGCCCCCGGAGGGGCTGAGGCTCACCCAGCGGATCACCACGTGGCCGTCCTGGTCGTAGTAGTAGCGCTCGACGGTGCCCACGTCGCTGGTTTGGGTCAGGTGGCCGTCGGCGAAGGCCCCCCATAGCGCGGGCTTGGGCAGCAGGGCCTGGACCTGGGGATCCAGGCCGGGCGCGGACGTGGCCGAGGTGGGGTCCAGGCCCGCATAGTCGTCGTAGACGTTCTTCGAAAGGGAGGCGGCTTTCAGCGAACCCAGGGCGATGCTGAAGGCGGCGGAGGCCGGGTCGAAGGTGGGGAGGCCTTCCAGGTCCGCGGCCGGCGCGATCCCAGTCGCCAACTCCCCGACGGCCAGCACCCGATAAACCCCGTCGTAGAGGGTCCGCGTCCACGTGCTCGCAGCCCGCTGCTTTTCCGTCTGGCTGTAGTGGACCCTTCCCTTCTGGTCCACCAGGAAGCGGGTCAGCCCTTCGTCGGGATGGTAGGAGGCCACCAGGTGGCCCGCGTAATCGTAGGCGGAGAAGGTCCCGTAGGGCGCCAGGGCCTGGGCCCGGGCCGCCACCCCCGCGAAGTCCGTGGTCTGCGACGAAAGGACGCCCTCGAGATCCGAATCCTTCAGGGCCCTTCCCCAGGTCTTGCCGCTGAGCCCCTTGGGCGGGATGACGGCTCGAAGGTGCCCTTCAGCATCGAAGACGTACTGCGTCGCCAGATTGGTCTGGGGGCCGGAACTCACGCCGCCCGCCAGGCCCCGAATCCGGGAGGCGGAGGGACGGAAGGCTTTCCGGCTTCCGTCCGGATTCAGGCGGTACTCCAAAAAGTGGTCCGTATAGGTCGCGTCCGGATTCACCACCTTGAGCGTCGTGCGGCCCTCGTGGTCCTTGACCTCGGCGATGGCCGCCCCGTCCGCGTCCGTGACCATGCTCACCACGTAGCCGTCCAGGAGGCTTCCCGTGCCCTCCACCGTTCCGAACTGGGTCCGGTTGTAGCCCGGAAGGGCCGGATGGGCCCCGTCGTCCAGGGCTCCCTCCGGGGATTTCAGACCCTGGTAGGTCTGGGTGGAGGTCACGTTCAGTTCATCCAGGTTGAGGAAGAAGGCCGGGGAGAGGGGGTTGTCCGGCCAGGTGACGGTTTGGGAGGTCGACGGGTTGGTGATGAGAAGGCGCAGCGTGGAGGGCACCGTGGGCGACCATACGCCGGAGGCCCCGCCGATCCGGAGCGTGGGCAGATCGATCAGGGTCGAAGACGTGTAGGACTGGGTCCAGACCACGGTTCCGATGCCATCCAACAGCTCCAGCTTCATGGGACCCTGGTATTTGAAATCCACGGCGATGGAGCTCTGGCCGGGCAGCATGGAACCCAAGTTCACCGTGAAGGTCCCCGCGGGGTAGCCGGTCAGGTACAGGGGGATCCAAGAGCTCAGGTTGATGGAATAGGGGGGCTGAAGCTGAATGTAGCCGTTGGTCGTGGCCACGGGATCGAAGACGTGGCTGGCCCCGGGCCCCAAGAGGTACCACCCGCCCAGTTCCTGGTCGAAGCTATCCGCCAAGCGCGACACCACGGGGGGCTGGGGCGTCTTGATGAGCGGGAGGGTGGCGTCCAGTTGTTCCGGAAGGCGGCTGCCCAGGCCCTTGGCCAGCACCGTGCGCCCCAGGGGGTCCTGGGAGGCGAAGCTCAGGGCGTAGGGATCCCGCGTTCCGTCCAGATCGAGCTCCGCACTGGCGTTGGCGATATCCGTCCCATAAAGATCCGCCTTGATCTGGGCCTGAAGGTTGGCGCGGAAGCGGGCCGCGGACTCGATGGCGTCCACCCCCACCGGCGGGGCCGTGGCCTTGCCCAAGGGGGCCCCGGGCGTGGCCTGCTGGCTCCAGGCCCAGGCGCTGGCCGTGGCGCCTCCCCCGGGCTGGCCCGCCGGGTCCCCCAGGGTGGCGGCCCACCCGTAGCCCGCGGCCAGGGGCTTGCCCAG
>CAYSXG010000509.1:0-2935 GCA_964434895.1 uncultured Solibacteraceae bacterium
GCACGAACACATTGCCGGATCGGCCCGAGATCCGCGGCATGATCGCCCGAGTGCCGCACCTCGTGTCGGTCGAGGAAGTCGAGTGACCACATGATCAAAGTGCATGACTTGAAGCCGGCCGAGGGTTCGGCCAAGGCGAAGCGGCGCGTCGGCGGCGGCAAGGGCGGCAAGGGCGGCAAGACCGCCGGTCGCGGCACGAAGGGCCAGAGCTCGCGCGGCCGTGGTTCGGTGAACCGCGGCTTCGAGATGGTCGTGGGGCTGTTGGCAATCCTCAAGGCCGGGGGGGCCTACGTCCCCCTCGACCCCGCCTATCCCGCGGACCGGCTGAGCCACATGCTCTCAGACAGTGCCCCCGTGGCCCTCCTCACCCAGTCCCGCCTGGAGGGGCTCCTCGAGGGGCTGGGCCCGGACCTGCCGCGGGTGGACCTCTCGATGGAGGCCTGGGCGCACCGGCCCTCCACCAACCCCGCCCCCTCGGGCCTCACCTCGCGGCACCTGGCCTACGTCATCTACACCTCGGGCTCCACGGGCCTGCCCAAGGGGGCCATGAACGAGCACCGGGGCGTGGTCAACCGCCTGGTCTGGATGCAGCGGGCCTACGCCCTCGGCCCCCAGGACGCGGTGCTGCAAAAGACCCCCTTCAGCTTCGACGTCTCGGTGTGGGAGTTCTTCTGGCCCCTCTTCACCGGCGCCCGGCTGGTGATGGCCCGCCCCGAAGGCCACAAGGACCCCGCCTACCTCGCCGAGGCCATCCGACGCCATCGCGTCACCACCTTGCACTTCGTCCCCTCCATGCTGCAGGCCTTCCTGGAGCACGAAGGCGCCTCCGCCTGCGAGGGCCTCACCCGGGTCATGTGCAGCGGCGAGGCCCTGCCGGCCTCCCTGGTCCGGCGCTTCCAGGAGCGGCTGCCGGAAACGGAACTGCATAACCTCTACGGTCCCACCGAAGCCGCGGTGGACGTGACCGCCTGGGCCTGCCCCCGGGGCCTGCAAGGAGGCATCGTCCCCATCGGGAGCCCCATCGCCAATACCCGGATGTACGTCCTGGACCCCCAGGGCCAGCCGCTGCCCGTGGGCGTCGCCGGCGAACTCCACATCGGCGGCGTCCAGGTCGGACGGGGCTACCTCAATCGCCCGGAGCTGACGGCGGAGCGCTTCCTGAAGGACCCCTTCGCGGCGGATCCGGAGGCCCGGATGTACCGCACCGGCGACCTCGGCCGCTGGCTGCCCGACGGCACCCTCGAGTACCTAGGTCGCAACGATTTCCAGGTCAAGATCCGGGGCTTCCGCATCGAGCTCGGCGAAATCGAGGCCCGCCTGGCCGAGCACCCGGACGTGCGGGAGGCCGTCGTCCTGGCCCGGGAGGACCAGGACGGTGACAAGCGCCTCGTGGCCTACTACACCCCCGCTGCCGCTCCGGACGAAGGCTCCGCCCCCGCCGAGGCCCTGCGCGACCACCTGGCCCAGCAGCTTCCGGAGTACATGGTCCCCGCCGCCTACGTGCGCCTGGAGGCCCTGCCCCTCAGCCCCAACGGCAAGCTGGACCGCAAGGCCCTCCCCGCCCCGGACGCCGGGGCCTACTCCGCCCGGGCCTACGAAGCGCCCCTGGGCGAGATCGAGACCGTCCTCGCCCAAATCTGGGTGGAACTCCTGGGCGTGGAGCGGGTCGGACGTAAGGACAACTTCTTCGAACTCGGCGGCCACTCCCTGATGGCCGTGACCCTCGTCGAGCGCATGCGCCGCCGGGGCCTCCACGCCGACGTGAGGGCCCTCTTCACGGCCCCCACCCTCGAAGGCCTCGCCTCCGCGGCCGGGGAGCGCTCCCTGGAGGTCGAGGTCCCCGCCAACGGCATCCCCGAGGGCTGCCAGGCCATCCGGCCGGACATGCTCCCCCTGGTGAAGCTCGGGGAAGCGGACATCGCCCGCGTCGTGGCGGCCGTGCCCGGAGGCGCGGCCAACGTCCAGGACGTCTACCCGCTGGCCCCCCTCCAGGAGGGCATCCTCTTCCATCACCTCATGGACTCCGAAGGGGACGCCTACCTGCTTTCCAACATGGCCTCCTTCGCCTCCCGGGCCAAGCTGGACCAGTTCCTGGGCGCCCTCCAGGCGATCATCGACCGCCACGACATCCTTCGCACCAGCCTCCTCTGGGATGGCCTGCCCGAACCCCTCCAAGTGGTCTGGCGCAGGGCCTCCGCGTGCGTGGACGAGGTCCTTCTGGATCCCACCGCGGGGGACGTCTCCGAACAGCTCCGGGCCCGCTACGATTCCCGCCACTACCGGATCGATCTGCGCCAGGCGCCCCTGCTGCGCTTCGCCGTGGCCCAGGACCCCGAGCAGGGACGCTGGCTGCTGATGATGCTCCTGCATCACGCCGCCGGCGATCACACGACCCTGGAAGTGCTCCAGGAAGAGGTCCAGGCCCATCTCCTGGGCCAGGCCCATCGCCTGCCCGCCCCCCTGCCCTTCCGCAACCTCGTGGCCCAGGCCCGGCTCGGCCTGAGCCGGGAGGAGCACGAAGCCTTCTTCCGCGCCCTCCTCGGCGACGTGGACGAACCCACGGCCCCCTTCGGCCTCCGGGACGTGCAGGGCCTCGGCGGAAACCTCGACGAAGCCCGCCTCGAGCTGGATCCGGCCCTCGCCCGCCGCCTCCGGACCCGGGCCCGCGGCCTCGGCCTGAGCGCCGCCAGCCTCTGCCACCTCGCCTGGGCCCAGGTCATGGCCCGGATCTCCGGCCGCGAGGACGTGGTCTTCGGCACCGTCCTCTTCGGGCGCATGCAGGGGGGTGAAGGCGCCTCCCGGGCCATGGGCCTCTTCATCAACACCCTGCCCGTCCGGATCCGGGTCGGGGAGGAGGGGGTCGAGGCCGGCGCCCGGCGTACCCACCAACTCTTGGCGGACCTTCTGCGCCACGAGCACGCCCCCCTGGCCCTCG
>CAYSXG010000510.1:0-2932 GCA_964434895.1 uncultured Solibacteraceae bacterium
GAGGCAAACAACGCTCTGTTTCATCAGGGCCTGGGCCACCAGTAGCAGGGGGAATCCCATCGCGCAGAGCCGCAGGAAGCCGTCCCGGACGTTCTTGGCGATGCGGTAGCCCCGCACCAGGATCAGCAGGAAGAGGGCCAGCACCAGGAAGGTGCCCACGAGGCCCGCCTCCTCGCCGATCACCGCGAAGATGAAGTCCGTGTGCGCCTCGGGCAGGTAGTGGAGCTTCTGCATGCTGGCCCCCAGGCCCACCCCCGTGAGGCCCCCGTTGCCCACGGCGATGAGGCTCTGGAGGGCCTGGTGCCCCTTGCCCAGGGGGTCCGCTTCCGGATTGAGGAAGCTCAGCACCCGGGTGCGCCGGTAGGGCTCGAACCACACGAAGGCGAATCCCACGGCCCCCAGCACCGGCGTGAGCACCGCGAAGATCCACTTGGGGGCCCCCCCCAGGAAGACCAGCAGCATGGCCACCAGCACGATGAGGAAGGTGGTGCCGAAGTCCGGCTCCTTGAGGATCAGGCCCAGGGGCACCAGCAGGATGCCCATGAGGGTCACCAGCTTGGGGATGGCGTCCTTGCGGTCCCGCCAGGCCTCCGCGTGCCGCACCATCCACCAGGACACGATGAGCACCGCCAGCGGCTTGATGAGCTCCGAAGGCTGGAAGCTCAGGGCCCCCATGCGGATCCAGCGATGTGCGTTGTTCACCTTGGGGAAGAGGAAGACGGCCACCAGCATCACGATGAAAAGCCCGTAGACCACCATCAGCGGGCGGGGGTTCTCCCGCAGGGCCCCCAGCTCCACCTGGGTGAGGGCCAGCATCAGCGCCAGGCCGATGCCCCCGCCCAGGGCCTGGCGCACCAGGAAAGCGGTGGCGGCGGCGTTGGTGGACTTGTTGGCGGAGGCGGAATAGACCCACACCATCCCCACCGCCATGAGGATCAGGGCCAGGAAGAGGAGGGTGCGATCAACGGGGCGGCGGACGTCGGGCATGGGAAAATGGTCCTGAGTCTTGGGTCTTGAGCGAAATGGGGGCGGCCCCAAGGGCCGCGTCCTTGTTTTACCTCAGGACTTTCACAGCACCAATCGCTCCTGGTACTCGCCGAAGACCTCCCTCAGGGCCTCGCAGATCTCCCCCACGGTGGCCTCGGCCTTCACTGCCCCCAGGATCCGGGGCAGGAGGTTGTCGGTCCCCGCGGCGGCCTGCTTCAGGGCCCCGAGGGCCTCCCGCACGGCGCCGTTGTCGCGGCGGGCGCGCACGTCGGCGATCTGCCGGCGCCGCCGCTCGCCCAGGGCCTCGTCCACCCGCAGCAGCTCGGGCTTGGGCTCGTTCTGGACCGTGAACTTGTTCACGCCCACCACGATCTGCTCCCCCTTCTGCACGTCCATCTGATGGCGGTAGGCCGCGTTCTGGATCTCCCGCTGGGGAAAGCCCTTCTCGATGGCGTTCACCATGCCCCCCAGCTCGTCCACCCGGGCGAGGAGGGCCTCGGCGCGCCGCTCCAGCTCGTCCGTGAGGGCCTCCACGTAGTAGCTGCCCCCCAGGGGATCCACCACGTCGGCGATCTTGGATTCGAAGGCCAGGATCTGCTGGGTGCGCAGGGCGATCATGGCGCTCTGCTCCGTGGGCAGGGCCAGGGCCTCGTCGCGGCTGTTGGTGTGCAGGCTCTGGGTGCCCCCGCAGACCGCCGCCATGGCCTGCACCGTGGTGCGCACGATGTTGTTGTCCGGCTGCTGGGCGGTGAGCGTGGATCCCGCCGTCTGCGTATGGAAGCGCAGCATCTGGGACTTGGCATCGCTGGCGCCGAAGCGGGCCTTCATGATCCGGGCCCAGAGGCGGCGGGCGGCGCGGAACTTCGCCACCTCCTCGAAGAACTGGTTGTGGCTGTTGAAGAAGAAGGAGAGGCGCGGCGCGAAGCTCTCCAGCTTCAGCCCCGCATCCAGGGCCGCCTGCACGTAGGCGATGCCGTCCCCCAGGGTGAAGGCGATCTCCTGGGCCGCCGTGCAGCCCGCCTCCCGGATGTGGTAGCCGCTGATGGAGATGGTGTTCCAGTTGGGGACGTGGTCCCCGCAAAAGGCGAAGACGTCGGTGATGAGGCGCAGGCTCGGGCGGGGCGGGAAGATGTAGGTGCCCCGGGCCATGTACTCCTTGAGGATGTCGTTCTGGATGGTGCCGCCCACCTTGTCCCAGGACACGCCCTGCTCCTCGGCCACCGCCAGGTAGAGGGAAAGCAGCACCGAGGCCGGGGCGTTGATGGTCATGCTGGTGGTGACCTGGTCCAGGGGGATGCCCGCGAAGAGCGTGCGCATGTCGTGGATGGAGGCGATGGAGACGCCCACCTTGCCCACCTCCCCCAAGGCCATGTCGTGGTCCGGGTCCATGCCGATCTGCGTGGGCAGGTCGAAGGCCACGGAAAGGCCCGTCGTGCCCTGGTCCAGCAGGTAGCGGTAGCGGGCGTTGCTCTCCTCGGCGGTGGCGAAGCCCGCGTACTGGCGCATGGTCCACAGCCTTCCCCGGTAGCCCGTGGGCTGCACGTGGCGCGTGAAGGGAAAGCGGCCCGGGGCGGCGAGGTCCGCGAGGGGATCCTGGGCCGGCAGGTCCGCGGGGGTGTAGCTGTTCTTCAGGGGGATGCCCGAGCTGGTCTCGAAGGCGGGCATCCGCAGCTTGGAGGGATCCTCCGCCACGGAGAGCTGCTGCCGGACCTTGTCGAGCCATTCGGGTGCGTACATCGCGCCATCCTGCGAAAAGTCCCAGTTTATCGGGGCCCTGGCCGGGCCACGAGCGGAGATACACTGGGCGCACCCTTCGAGGATGTCATGCTCGCGAGTCCGCTCCCGCCCCCGCCTCCGCCGCCCGCGCCGGCGCTGATCCTCACCGGCGCCCGTCTCTGGGGGGAGCGGGGCCTGCTCCGGGGCCAGGCGGTCCTGCTGAAGGAGG
>CAYSXG010000511.1:0-2932 GCA_964434895.1 uncultured Solibacteraceae bacterium
CCATGCAGTAGCGGGTGGAGCCGGCCTCCTTGGCGCGCCGGGCGCCTTCCAGCACGCGATCCACCTCCTTGAGGGGCTCCACCTTCACTTCGGTGGCGTAGCGAGCGCTTTGGGGGCAGTAGGCGCAGTCCTCGGGACAGGCGCCGGTCTTGATGGAATCCAGGGTGCAGAACTGGATATCCTCGGGGTTCCAGTGCTCCCGATGCACCGTGGCCGCCCGGTAGAGCAGCTCCGGAAGAGGCAGGTCGTGGATGGCGCGGATCTCGTGGACGGCGTACATAGGGGCCTTCGGGATAAAGGCCCAGGCTACCACGGGGGGACGCGGGCCGGTCCGGAGGGTCCGGGCCTGGCCGTTCCCAAGACGGGCACAGACCACTTTGATCCCTCGGGGGCTCCGGCGAAGGGAGGCGGGGAATGGTCTGCGGTGGTCGGCCCCGAGGCCAGGATTCCCTCCGGCGCGTGTTAAGGTTGGAGCATCCCGGCCATGAGCCGCGAGGAGGTTTTGTGCCCACCGCGACGACTTCCCAGACGCCCCTGGCCTCCCTCACCCGGGAGCAGCGGATCGCGATGTTCCGCACCATCGTCGCGGCCCGTCGCATCGACGAGAAGGAGATCATCGGCAAGCGCCAGAACAAGGTCTTCTTCCAGATCAACGGCGTAGGCCACGAGGCCATCCAGGCGGCGGCGGCCCTGGTGGCCCGGCCCGGCCGGGACTGGTTCTTCCTCTACTACCGGGATCGGGCCTTCTCCTACGGCCTGGGCTACACCGCCAAGGACATGTTCCTGGGCTCCGTGGGCAGCGTGGACGATCCCGCCTCCGGCGGCCGCCAGATGCCCAGCCACTGGGGCCACAAGGACCTCAACATCTTTACCACCTCCAGCCCCACCGGGTCCCAGTTCCTGCAGGCGGTGGGGGCCGCCGAGGCCATCCTTCGGGCGGAGCAGGGGGGGCTGCAGGAGGCCCTGGGCATCGCCTCGGACGAGGTGGTCTTCACCACCACCGGGGACGGCACCTGCTCCGAAGGGGAGTTCTGGGAGGCCATCAGCAACGCCGTGAACCTTCGGGCCCCGGTGGTCTTCCTGGTGCAGGACAACGGCTACGCCATCAGCACCCCCAGCGAGGTACAGTACCCCGGCGGCAACGTGGCGGCCCTGCTGAAGGGCTACGAGCCCCACGGCCTTCTGATCCTCGACGAGGTGGATGGCTGCGATCCCATCGCCAGTTTCGAGGCCATGCACAAGGCTGCGGAGCACGTCCGCGCGCGCAAGGGGCCGGCCCTGGTACGGGCCAAGGTGATCCGTCCCTACAGCCACTCCCTTTCGGACGACGAGCAGCTCTACAAGACCCCCGGCCAGCGGGAGGAGGAAGGCAGGCGGGATCCCTATCTGACCTACCCGGCCTTCCTGGTGGAGACGGGCGACGCCACCGCCGCGGAGCTGGAACAGATGAAGGCCGAGATCCAGATGGAGATCGACCTGGCCTGGGAGGCCGCGGAAAAGGCCCCCCTGCCGGCAAGCGGCTCCTACTACGAGCACCTCTACAGCGAGGAGGTGGATCCCACCTCCGCCGCCTTCGATACCGAAGCCTCCGTGGCCGAGGCCTCCGGCGGAAAGACCCTCATCGATGCGGTGAACCAGGTCATGAAGCAGGAGATGGCCAAGGACCCGCGCATCCTCGTCTTCGGCGAGGACGTGGCCGACGCCACGCGGGCGGAAGTCCTGGAGACCTGCAAGGGCAAGGGCGGCGTCTTCAAGGCCACCCACGGCCTGCAGAAGGCCTACGGCTCCCACCGGGTCTACAACGCCCCCCTGGCCGAGGCCACCATCATCGGCCGCGCCATCGGGCTGGCGGCGCGGGGCTTCAAGCCCGTGGTGGAGATCCAGTTCTTCGACTACATCTGGCCCGCCATGCAGCAGCTCCGGGACGAGCTGGCCAGCATCCGTTGGCGCTCCAACGGAGCCTTCAAAAGCCCCCTGGTGGTGCGCGTGCCCATCGCCGGCTACCTCATGGGCGGCGCCACCTACCACAGCCAGTGCGGCGAGAGCATCTTCACCCACTGCCCGGGCCTGCGGGTGGTCTACCCCTCCACGGCCCTGGACGCCGCGGGCCTGCTGCGCACGGCCATCCGCTGCGACGATCCCGTGCTCTTCCTGGAGCACAAGCACCTCTACCGCCAGACCCATAACAAGGGGCCCGAGGTGCCCGAGGACTTCCTGATCCCCTTCGGCAAGGCCCGCACCGTGCGCGAAGGTTCGGACCTCTCCGTGATCACCTATGGCTGCACGGTCCACCGTGCCCTGCAGGCGGCCCGGGAGGCCGAGAAGGAGGGCCTCAGCGTGGAGATCATCGATCTCCGTACCCTGAACCCCTACGACTGGGCCGCCATCGAGCGCACGGTGAAGAAGACCCACCGCGTCATCGTGGCCCACGAGGACACCCAGGCCTGGGGCTACGGCGCGGAGCTCGCCGCGCGCATCTCCGACGAGCTCTTCTTCCACCTGGACGCCCCCGTGCGCCGCGTCGCCGCCAAGGACACCTGGGTGGCCTATCAGCCTCAGCTGGAGGACGAGATCCTGCCCCAGGCCGCCGACTTCCTGGAGGCCTACCGGAAGCTGGCGCAGGTATAGGCCCTACGCCTCCCCATAACCCGCGGAGGGACTTCGCCGTAGCCCCTCCGTGCGCTTCCTGCTCCGCTTTGTCCTTGCCGCGGCCCTCCTGGGCGTCCTGACGACCGTGGGGGCGGCGGTCCTGCTGCCGGATCGGCTGCTTCGAGGGCCCGTCCCGGCCCGGACCCCGGAGGAGGTGGCGCGGCGCATGGAGGGCCTGCGGGGCCCCGGGGAGCACTGGAGCGAGCACGAGGTCCTGGGAGGCGAAGACGCGGTCCTGCACCTGCGGTGGCTGCATCGCCCGGCCTCCCGAGGGGTCGCCCTC
>CAYSXG010000512.1:0-2930 GCA_964434895.1 uncultured Solibacteraceae bacterium
CTCCCGGCCGGGGGAGGAGGAGCCGCACGGCCCTCGCGTCGGCCGCGAGGAGCAGCCTTTCCACGGGTTCCTGCCAGGCATGGAAGGCCAAGTTGAAGGTGCCCCAGTGGATGGGGAGGAGGGCCCCGCCCCGCAGATCCAGGTGGGCCTGCACGGCCTCCTCGGGGTTCATGTGCACCTCGGCCCACAGGGGGGAATAGGCGCCGATGCCCAGCAGGGTGAGGTCGAAGGGGCCGTGCTGGAGGCCGATTTCCCGCAGGCCCGCGAAGTAGCCCGAGTCCCCGCCGAAGAAGACCTTGTGGACCGGCCCTTCGATGGACCAGGAGGCCCACAGGGTGCGGTTGCGATCCCCGAGGCCGCGTCCGGAGAAATGCTGGGCGGGCAGGGCCCGGAGGCGCAGGCCCCCGAGCTCGGCGCACTGGTGCCAGTCCAGCTCGGTGATGCGCTCGGGGGGAACCCCCCAGGCCTCCAGGTGGGCCCCGACGCCCAAGGGCACCGCGAAGCGCGCGGCCGTGCGGGCCAGGATGCGGACGGAGGCCTCGTCCAGGTGGTCGTAGTGGTCGTGGGAGATCACCACCACGTCCACCGGCGGCAGGTCTTCCAGGGCGACGGGGACCTCGTGGAAGCGCCGCGGCCCGAGGAAGCCCACCGGGGAGCAACGCTCCCCCCACACGGGATCCACGAGCACCCGAGCCCCGTCCACCTCCAGCAGGGCGGAAGCGTGGCCCATCCAGGTGGCCCTCAGTCCCGTCCTGGGGGCGGATTCCAGGTCCCCGGGACGGAGGGGCAGGACGGGCGGGGGGGCTCCGGGGCGCCGGGGGCCGGGCATCGCGGGCAGGTCGCGGACAAAGGGGCTGGGGCTCACGGGCAGGTTTCGGAAGCGCCCCGCGGCCTGGTGGGGGGAGGCCTGGATTCGCGCGAGCCGGGCCCCTTCGGGGCGGCGGCCCAGGGCCGGCAGGAGGGAGGAAAGGAATCGGGAGAGGCGGGACATGGGAGCTCCTGAATGAATAGTCATTCAATGGGCGACAAAAAATTTAGGCGCGAATGGCCCGCCAGGCGGCGGCAGAGGCTTGGGCCTTGAGGCTCGGGGTCAGGCGGAGGGCGCCGGAGAGATGGCCCTTGGCGAGGGCGGAGATCGGGCCGTGGGCGAAGGCCAGGAGCAGCTCCATCGGGGCCTTCAGGATCAGGCCCTCCCGCTGGGCCTTTTCGAAGCGCTCCAGGAGGGGCTGGAAGAGGCTCTGGGCCTTGGTCTTCGTGTTCTGTTCCAGGAAGGGGGAATGGGCGTACTGCTCCATGAAGAGGAAGGCTTGGGGATGGGCCAGCAGGTAGTCCAGGTAGTGCCGCCAGACGGCCCGGAAGTAGGCCTCGAAGGAGTCCGTCTTCGGAAGGCCGCGCTGGAGATGGTGGAAGATCTCGCCCTTGATCTCGGCGTAAAGCTCGTTGATGAGGCTTTCCTTGCTGGGGAAGTAGCGGTAGATGGTGCCGGCGGCCACGCCGGCCCTTTCGGCCACCAGGGCCATGGGCGCGGCGTGGAAGCCCCGGTCGGCGATGAGCTCCAGGGTGGCCTGGAGGATGGCTCGGCGCTTGTCGGGGGGGGCGGTCATCGGGGCTTCTCGGAGGGATGAACGTTCATTCATTATCGAATGTAGGACCGACGGCCGGGACCGTCAACCCCATCCCCTCAGTCGATGACCCAGTAGTCCTCCACCAGGCGCTTGAAGGGATCGGGACCGATGGCGCCGGGGCCGCTGAAGGGGAAGTTGTAGACCAGCAGCAGGAAGAAGACCAGGCCCAGGGAGGCCCCCAGGGAGGCCACCATGAAGACGTGGTGGCGCAGGGCCGGCATCCGGTACATGCAGGAATAGACCAGGAAGATGAGGGAGCCCACTCCGAGGGCCGTCCACATGGGGGTGTCGAGGTTCGGTTCCCCGCCCTTGATGCGGTCGTGGCGGAGCCCGCGGTACTGGGCCACGAGCTGGAGCATCTGGCTGTGGAGGGGCAGTTCCCCGAGGTTCGCGGGCCGGTATCCGTTGACCAGCCGCGCGAAGTCGGTGATGGTGCGGTGGGCCGCCGGGTCCTGCTGGGCCTTCGAAAGCAGCGACCATTCCTGCTCCACCACCTGGTGCACGTAGGCCTTCAGCATCTCGCGCCCGGGATTCCGGATCTCCGCCGGGTAGCTCTCCAGGCCGCGGTAGATGTTGTGGAGGGTGTTGGCCTCCTTGGAGACGGAGTCGCTGATGCGGTCGTAGTTCTGCCAGACGGCGATGGTGACGAAGGCGAAGATCAGGGCGAAGATCACGCCGATGGCGTCCGAGAAGATCTCCCCGAACTCGGTGGCGTCCTCGAAGTGCAGGGCCTTCAAGGTTCTCTGGACCAGGGCCAGGAGGGCCAGGCCCACCCCTACGAAAATCGTCACCATCACCAACGCGAACACCGGGGCCGGAAGCCGGCCGAACAGGGCAATCATGGGAGCTCCGGGAAGGGGTGAGGCATCGTAGCGGGTCCGGAAGGGGCGGAAAAGGTCCGAAAAGAGCCTAAAAAATAGTCACATGCCCAAGCCCGCGTTCCTAAGCCCGCCTCTTCCCATGGTTTTCATGCCGGCATCGGAGGACTAGCTTGGGTCCTACATGAGGCGTTCCACCTGAAAGTTGAAAGGGGGACCATCATTGATTCGTCGGTTCTGAAATATCAGGGCATCTTCTTCCCCGGCCTTGCGGAACAAAGCCAAGAGAGATAGCCATGAATCCACGGCTGCGAAAGAAGCTGGATGCCAAGCTGGCCGGTTTGATGGAGCGGCAGCGCGAGCGCGAGGCGGCGCGCCTGGCGAACCGCCTCAAGTGGCAGAAGCGCCAGTCGGCGAGAGCGTACCTGATGAAGGTGTGGGAGGCGTCGCCATGATTACTTACCAACGGGCGGCATCACGGGGCCTG
>CAYSXG010000513.1:0-2929 GCA_964434895.1 uncultured Solibacteraceae bacterium
ATCAGGGGACCCAAACAAAGGTGGAACAGGAGCGACTGAAGGAAGCCGAGGGTGGCCTGCCCCAGCTTCTGGAGGGGGTGTCCGGAGATCATGGCCAGGGGCACCGCGATGAAGACGAAGAGGGGGAGGGCGACCCTCAGCAGGATGATGCGGGTGAGGAAGCTGAAGACCCTGGAGAGTACCGGCAGGAGCCAGGGGCGGGGAGGCAGGTACTGGCCCGCCATCCAAATCGGGTTCCCCGCCCGTTTCAGGATTTCCTCCAGCTCTTCGTCCCGCAGAGGCCGACCCAGCTCCGCTTCGCGGGCCTCCATCTGGGAATGGAGGTCCTCGGACAGCTCCCGGATGACCTCATCCTGCCCCTTGCTCGGCAGCCAAAAGCGCACCGCGAGGAGATAACGATCGAGAAGGTTCATGAAAGATCCCCTGAAAAAACACGATGCAGGCATTCGTGGATGGTGCGCCATTCCGCTTGGAGCAGGGGAAGCACCCGAGCCCCCTCCTCGGAAAGGCGGTAGTAGCGTCGACTGCGCTTGCCCTCTTCCCGCCAGTGGCTGACCAGGAGTCCCTGGGCCTCCTGGCGGTGCAGCAGCGGATAAAGGGTGCTTTCATCCACGGCCAGACCGTGGTCGGCCAAGGCCTTCCGCAGCGTGTATCCGTAGCGTTCCTCGCGCAGCTCGCCGAGCACCGCCAGGGCCAAGCAGCCTCGGCGAAGCTCCAAGCGCAGGTTTTCATAAAGGTCGTTGGGCATGGTGGGTACCTGATGACAAATACTGTGCAACACAAAGTATGTGTCGTCAGGGATCCCCCGTCAAGGCCTTCCTACGATCGGGGGTCCCCACGGTCCGAGCCCGCGGTGTGGCGGACCTCCTTCCAAGGTTTAAGTTAGGGACACGTTCATCCCAAGACCCCATTGGAGGCCCCCGTGTCCCACTTTCCCCTTCTTTCGGAGGTCGGGTCCCACAAGGAACTGCAGCCCTTGTACGAGGACATGGTCCAGGCGGGCTTCGGCACCGAAAAGGGGCCCATCAACTTCTTCAAAGGGATGGCCATCCGGCCCGACATCCTGGGCGCCGCCTGGGGCCTCACCAAGACCATGCTCTGCCAAGGCCGCCTGCCCCTCACCCTTCGGCAGCTGATCACCATGGCCGTGTCGCGTCAAAACGAGACGCCCTACTGCTGCGCCACCCACGCCGCGGCCCTCGTGGCCCTGGGCGTGCCCCGGGAGGTGATCGAGAGCTGCTCCGGGGACCCGGAATTGGCGGGGGTCCCGAGCCCCACCCGGGAGGTCCTGCTCTTCGCCAAGAAGGTGGCCGCCTCCCCCAAGTACGTCACCAAGGCGGACCACGAGGCCATGCGGGACCTGGGCCTCTCCGACGAGGAGATCCTGGAAGTGGTCATGCTCGCGGCCTTCGCCAACTGGACCAACACCTGGGCGGACGCGGCGGCCATCCCCGTGGACTGACGTGGGCCTGCTCCCCTCCCTGCCCCCGTCCGGCCCCCCCAAGGCCTGGCTGGCCCTGGGCCTGCTGAACGAAGCCGTGGTGGCTTTTTCCCATCGGGACAACCTCGACGACCTCTGGGCCTGCGTCTGCGAGCAGGCCCGCTGGCTCCTCCCCTTCCAACGCATGGCCGTGCTCCTTTGGGAGGAGGAGCCCCGCTTTCGCGTGGCCCAGCGCTACTCCCGGGGCAACCTGGGCGGGCCCCTGGTGGGATCCTTCGAAGCCTCGCAGGACCCCCTGGGCCCCCTGCTGAACAAGTCCGAAGCGGGATGGGTCGAAGGCCCCTGGCCCGAGGTCCCGCCGGACGTCTTCCAGGACTGGGTGTTCTCCACCCCGGCCCCGCAGGCCCTGCTGGGGGTCCCCATCCAGTACGAGCACCGCAGGATCGGGCACCTGCTCTTCGGCCTGGCTGCCGCCCCCCCGGAGGACCGCGCCTTGCTCACCGGGCTGGCCAGCACCTACGCCCTACACGCCTGTCTGCGCTTCGCCCTCATCGTCGCAAACGAGGAACGCCAGGCCGCGGAGCGGGCCCACCAGGAATCCGAAGAGCGCCTGAAACTGGCCCTCCGCGTGGCGCGCATGGGGCTTTGGGAGTGGAACCGGGGCCGCGAGACCGTGCTTCGATCCGAGGGCTTCGACCGGATCTTCGGCCTGCCTCCCTCGGTCCAGGAAGTGGCCCCGAGCGCCTACCTCGAACGGGTCCTTCCCGAAGACCTGCCCCTCCTGAAGGTGGCCTACTATCAGGGCTCGAGCTTCGACGTGGGCTTTCGCGTGGCCCGCCCCAACGGAGAAATCAAGCGGCTCGTCACCAAGGGGAAGATCCTCCGGAACGAGTCCGGCGCCCCCATGCAGATCATCGGCGTCCTTCAAGAACAGCCTGAGGGCAACCCCCCGGGGCTCAGCCCTGGGTGAAGCGGTTGGTGCTTTCGTGGATCCAGTCCAGGAAGGGGGGGGCCCCGGCGGAGACCGGGAACATGAGGATCTCCGGCACCTCGTAGGTGTGCAGGTCGTTGATGACCTCGCTCACCTGTTCGAAGAGGGCCTGGGTGGTCTTGATGACCAGCATCACTTCCTCGTCCAGGTGGGTCTCGCCCTTGAAGTAGTAGTAGCTCTTGATGGCTGGAACGATGTTCACGCAGGCCGCATAGCCCTGGTCCACGAGCGCGGCGGCGATGGTGAGCGCCGTTTCTTCGCTTCCGCAGGTGGTCAGAATCGTGCAAGCGTCCGTCATGGGGTTCCGGGAATTCCCGCCGTCGCCCGGCGGGTGAACAAGTCTGCCACGGATCCCAGGCAATCCCAACGAACCCTAGCGAGGCGAGGGAGGCCCGCCCAAGGAAGGGTAGACGGCCCGCGATCCTGGCGTTATGATCAACCCTTCGTCGGGGCGTGGCTCAGCCTGGTAGAGCGCTCGGTTCGGGACCGAGAGGTCG
>CAYSXG010000514.1:0-1455 GCA_964434895.1 uncultured Solibacteraceae bacterium
CTCGGGCCGTGGAGTCCCGCTCCACTGGGCCCTCGCCTTCCTTGCCTCGCTTGGCTGGCGCTCCCAGCGCGGCCCGTGCGATTTCTAAAACACCCTCTAAGAGATGCGGAGCTCCCCGGCCTCCACGTCCACCCGGGCGGTGCCGCCCTGCTGGAGGCCCCCGAACAGCAGGGCCTGGGCCAGGGGCCGCTTGAGCCGCTCCTCCACAAGGCGGGCCATGGGCCGGGCCCCGAAGGCGGGATCGTAGCCCCGGGCGGCGAGCCATTCCCGGGCCCCCTCGGTCACCTCGAGGTCCACCTTCTTTTCTGCCAGCTGGGCCCGCAGCTCCTCCAGGTTCTTGTCCACCACCCGGAGGATTTCCGCCCGGCCCAGGGCGCGGAAGTGGAGCAGGGCGTCCAGGCGGTTGCGGAATTCGGGCGTAAAGGTCCTTTCCAGGGCCCCCCGGGCGGAAACGCCGGCCCCGGCCTCGGCGAAGCCCACCTTGCGGGCGCTCAGTTCCCGGGCCCCGGCGTTGGTGGTCATCACCAGGATCACGTGGCGGAAGTCGGCGCTGCGCCCGTGGTTGTCCGTGAGGACCGCCTGGTCCATCACCTGGAGCAGGATGCCGAAGAGGTCCGGGTGGGCCTTCTCGATCTCGTCCAGCAGGAGCACGGCGTGGGGGGACTTGCGGACCGCGTCCACCAGGAGGCCTCCCTCCTCGAAGCCCACGTAGCCGGGAGGGGCTCCCACCAGGCGGCTCACGGCGTGCTTTTCCATGTACTCGCTCATATCGAAGCGGAGGAAGGCGATGCCCAGGACCCGGGCCATCTGGCGCGCCAGCTCCGTCTTGCCCACCCCCGTGGGACCCGCGAAGAGGAAGCTGCCGATGGGCTTGTCCGGGGCCCTCAGGCCCGCCCGGCTCAGCTGGATGCTGGCCACCACCTGCTCGATGGCCGGGTCCTGCCCGAAGACCACCCGCTTGAGCTCCGGCTCCAGCTGGGCCAGGCGCTCCCGGTCGCTGCCGCCGAGGCTCTGGAGGGGCACCCGGGCCATCTTGGCGACCACCGCCTCGATTTCGGGTACGCCGATGCGCTTCTTGCGCTTGCGGGGGGGAAGCAGCTTCTGGGCGGCCCCCGCCTCGTCCAGCACGTCGATCGCCTTGTCCGGCAAGCGCAGGTCCTTGAGGTGGCGGGCGGATAGGCGGGCGGCGGCCTCCAGGCCCTCCTCCGTGAACTTCACCCCGTGGTGCTCCTCGTAGGCCCCCTGGAGGCCCCGAAGGATGTCCAGGGTCTCGGCCTCGGAGGGCTCGGGCACCTCGATGCGCTGGAAGCGCCGGGACAGGGCCCGGTCCCGGTCGAAGGCGTGCTTGGCGTCCTGGAAGGTGGTGGCGCCGATGCAGCGCAGATCCCCCCGCTCGAGGGCCGGGCTCAGGAGGTTGGAAGCGTCCAATGACCCCCCCCCCCCCCTGCCCGCCCC
>CAYSXG010000514.1:1465-1868 GCA_964434895.1 uncultured Solibacteraceae bacterium
GCGGGGGCGGGTGTGGGGTCCGGGAGGGGGGGGGGCGGGAGGAGGCGGAGGCCCCCGCCCTGGGGGGCCGGCTTCGGGGGGTAGGAAGCGGCCATGGCCCCGCCGCTCACGCTGCCGGCCCCCACCAGGGTGTGGATCTCGTCGATGAAGAGCAGGGCCCCGGGCTTGGCGGCCAGGGCCTCCACCACCGCCTTCACGCGCTGCTCGAAGTCCCCGCGGTAGCGCGTCCCCGCCAGCAGGGAACCCATGTCCAGGGCGTAGAGCGGGGCCCCCTTCAGCGGCTCGGGCACCCGGCCCTCCAGGATGCTCAGGGCCAGTCCCTCGGCGAGGGCGGGCTTCCCCACGCGGGACTCCCCCCACAGGAGGGGGTTGTGCTTTCGCCGGCGGCCGCAGACGGCGCTCC
>CAYSXG010000514.1:1878-2923 GCA_964434895.1 uncultured Solibacteraceae bacterium
CAGAGGACGTGGATACCCCGCTCCAGTTCCTCCGAGCGGCCCACCAGCGGATCCAGTCGGGCCTCCCGGGCCCGGGCCAGGAGGTCCACGGCATAGGCCTGGAGGGGGTCCGGGGCGACGGCGTCCTCGTCGTCCTCCCCTCGCTGGGGCTCCCCCTCCGGCGCCGGAGGGGGCAGGACGGGGGTGGCCCCGTGGGCCAAAAAGCGCGTGAGGGCCAGCTTCGTCACGCCCTCCTGCTTGAGGTAGTAGGCGGCGTGGTTCTCCTTCTCCTGCAGCAGGGACACCAGGACCGAGCCGCTGTCCACCTTCCCGCTCTCGCTGCTGAGGGCGTGGATCATGGCCCGTTCCACCACCCGATGGAAGCCCAGGGTGGGCTGGGGGTGGAGCTCCGCCCCCTCCGGGGCCCGCTCCAGGCGCGCCTCCAGGAAGCCCGCCAGGCGGGAGCGGAGGGACCTCAGGTCCCCGCCACAGGACCGGATGGCCTCCATGGCCAGGGGATCGTCCAGCATGCCCAGGAGCAGGTGCTCCAGGGTCACCAGGTCATGGCGGTGCTGCTCGGCCATTTCAAAGGCCCGGCCGATGCTTTCCTGCAGGGGCAGGCTGAGGGGGGGAGGGGACTGGCTCACGGCGCGGCCACCTCCGGCGGCGGTCCGATCATGGTTCCACCTCCTCGGATTCCAGGGTCAGCAGGAGGGGATATTCCTTTTGCTCCGCCAGCCTCCGGGTCTGGGCGAGTCGGGTCTCCGCCACGTCCCTGGGATAGATCCCCACCACCTCCCGGCCCTTCCGGTGCACGTTCAGCATGATGGCCACGGCCTCGGGATCGGGTTTCCGGAAGACGCTCTTGAGCACGAACACCACGAAGTCCTGGGTGGTGTAGTCGTCGTTGTGGAGCAGGACCTTCCAGAGGGAGGGGGGTTGAAGCTTCGCCTTCCCGCGCTCCCGGAGCGCGAGTCCACGGTCGGTTTTTTCTGCGGGGTGCGGGAGGGGAGTGGCCATGGGCTCCCTCGATTCATGTTAGGGAACCCTTCAAGATAATCCAGCA
>CAYSXG010000515.1:0-2916 GCA_964434895.1 uncultured Solibacteraceae bacterium
CCGGTTCCCCCGCCCCCCCCCCCCCGGCCGGCCCCCCGACCTCCGGCCCAGCCCTTCAAGCCCACGGTGCTCATCGCCGCCGCTGGAGCTGGCATCTTCCTCCTGGGCGCCATCTTCTTCCTGCTCCTCGCCATCCAGCGGGGCTGGATCGGGCCCGAACTGAGGGTGGTGCTGGGCATCCTCGTCGGCGCCGGCCTCACCGCAGGCGCCGCCCGGCTCCTGCTGCGGGGCTCGCGTGCCCTGGGGATCTGCCTCCTACCGGCAGGGATGGGCACCCTGCTCTTCACCTTCTGGGCCGGGGCCGGCCTCTACCATCTCTATGCCATGAGCCTGGGCTTTGCCGCCGTGGGGGCCGTGGTGCTTCTGGCGGGGGGCCTGGCGGCCAGGGCCCGAAGCGGCGGAGCCCTCCCCGTGGCCCTGATCTGCGGCCTCTTGGCCCCGGCGGTTTTCGGCGAGGGAGGACACCACGAGGTGAACCTTTCCCTCTACCTGCTGCTGCTCCTGGGGGCCGCCACCGCCGTGCCCTACCTCACGGGCGCGGGGGGTCGCTGGCGCGCGGCCCGCTGGATTGCCGTGCTCGGGGTCTGGGCCTACCTGGGTTTCGCCACCAGCGATCCCCTCCGGGAGAGCGTCCGCCCCCTGATGGCCCTGCTCCTGGCCCACCAGTCCCTGACGGGGATCTGGATATGGCTGCCGCGTCAGGCGGAGAAGCGCCCCTCCACGCCGACCCTCCTGTGGTTTCTGGTCTCCCTCGCGGCCACGACCCTGTCCGCCGTGTACTGGAGGGCCCTCAACTACCCCCTGCCCTGGTTCTCCCTCGTGGTCCTCGGCTTCGGTGCCCTGAACCTGGCCCTGGTGCGGCCCCTGCGCGCCCGTCTGGGTTCCCGCCAGGCGGACCTGGGCCTCCTGGTGCTGGCGGCAGGCCACCTGGCCCTGGCGGTACCCATCGCCTTGGAGTGGCGTTGGGTAGGCCCCCTCTGGGGCGCCTTCGCCCTGGGCCTGGCCTGGGCCGCGGGCCGCGCTGAAGACCTGCCGGACTGGGACGCCGAGGAGGCGCGCCACCTGCTCTACTTGGCCCTGGGCATGGTGGTGCTGGCCACAGGGCGCTGGACGGTGCACGCCCTCTCCCGCCTGGACCGGGTGCTGGAACCCTGGAATCCGGCCCTCTCCTCTCCCCCCTTCCTCAACAGCCTCTTCGCCCTGGGCCTCCTAGCGGCGGGGGCCTGGCTGCTGCTGGCCCGGAGGGGAGGCAGCTTCCGGCCCCTGGGTCTCTTGGCCGCCGAGGCCCTGTTGAACCTGGGTCTGGCCTTCGAGATGGCCGCCCTCTTCCGGCGCCTGGACTTCGGCGCCCGCACGGCCTCCATCGCCATCACCCTGGTCTGGGCCCTCTCCGGCGTGGGTCAGTGGCTGGCGAGCCTTCTGGCCCCCCCCGGCCCCTGGCGCCGGGGTCTCGGGGTGGCGGGCCTGGCCTGGCTGGCGGTGGCCAGCGCCAAGCTCATCCTGGGGGACATGGCCCAGGCCGACACGGCCCTGCGCGCCCTGGCCTTCCTGGCGGTGGGCGCCCTCCTGCTGGGGGCCGCCCTCGTGGGCCACAAGGTGCGCGGCGCTTCCCCGGAGGCCCCATGAAGCGGATCCTGCCCCTCCTCCTACCCGTGGCCCTGCTTCTGGCCTGCGCCCGGGAGGACCGCACCGGCCTCCAGCGCCGAGCCATCTCCGCCCCCGCCCAGCAGGGCTGGGCTCGCCTGCGCCTGGACGGCCCGGCCCAGCGGGAGGTCGACACGCTGTGGATCGGCGACGCCGAAGGGACCCCCATCCCCTTCCAACGGGAGCGGGATGGCCTGTGGGAGCCCCGGGAGCTGGAGCTACGAGACCTGCTGATGGGCCGGGACGACCGGGGCCGCCCTACGGCGGAATTCGGCCTGCGCCTGCCCGAGGGATGGCAGGTGCGGGAACGGGAACACCTGCGGGTGAACCTGCGGGTGGAGGGGAAGGCCCCCTGGGTCGCTCGGGCGCTCCTGGCCCGGCGCATGGAACAGGGCGCCTGGATTGACGTGGAGAGCCCCCACGCCGCCTTCGTCTACGACCTGGACTCGGGCCACAGCTACCACAGCCTGCTGCTGCCCTGGGAGGGGGAGCGCTTCCGCATCACCCTGGAGGCCGCCCAGGGCCAGGCCTCGCAATGGACGGGACTGGAGGTGAGCGCCCTTACGGAGCCCGAGGCCCTGGATGCCGACCAGGTGCTTAGCCCCAAGCTGGCCCCCCTCGCTCCTGGCCTCGGGGGCCCCGAGCGCTGGACCCTCAACCTGCCCTCCGCCGAGCGGGTGGTGGCCCTGGACCTACGCTTCCAGCCCCCCCTGGCCCCGGTGGAGGTGGGCGTGGAGCTGCCCCCAGAGCGGTTCGACGGCCCGGAGCGGCGCCGCCCCCTCGCCACGGGCACGGTCTGGAACCTGCCGGCCCTGCGCACCGAGTCCACCCGCATCGCCCTGGCCCCCGCCACCACCGACACCCTGCAGCTCCGCCTCCCCCCGGGCCTGCACCCGGCCTCGGCCCAGGTCCTGGTGCGCCGGGAGGCTCTGCTCTTCCCCGCCGAGGCCGGCCAGGCCTACTTTCTGCATAGCGGGGGCCGGGTGAAGAAGGCCCCCGGCAACCTGGGGGCCCTGCCTTCCAGCCGCCAGGTCTACGGACGCGCCGCCCTCAGCCTTGGTCCCCCCGAAGCCGATCCCCAGGGCCTGGGCCGCATCATCGAGGCCGGGGAGCGCACCCGGGCCTGGCTCCCTTGGGCCGTCGGCGGGGCCGTCCTGCTGCTCCTCGGCTTCGCCGCCCAGCTCCTTCGGGGCCCCAAGCCCCAGCCCGGAACCCGAAGTTTAGAAGCGGACCCCCGCAGCTTCGCAGGCAGGCTTGAAGGGAATCATGGCG
>CAYSXG010000516.1:0-2915 GCA_964434895.1 uncultured Solibacteraceae bacterium
GTGGGGCCGTTGGCGGCCGGGGGGGACTGGCTCGCGGTGCTGCTAGGCGGCCTGGGCGCCCCCCCGGGCCCAGTATTCGAATTCCGCTTTCCGCAGCAACCATTCCCATTGCATGGCCTGGCCTTCGGGGCCCGGGGGCAGGACCCGGCGGGCCTCCTCCAGGCTCG
This sequence comes from uncultured Solibacteraceae bacterium, assembly GCA_964434895.1. Classification (GTDB taxonomy): domain Bacteria; phylum Acidobacteriota; class Holophagae; order Holophagales; family Holophagaceae; genus CAYSXG01. Next base: position 168 of record CAYSXG010000516.1, read on the forward strand.
ATTCCGCTTCGGCGTCCTTCGAGTCGTCCAGGGCCAGCTGGAAGCGCTCCATCCAGAGCCGGAAGTTCTGGGGATGGTGCTCCAGGCCGGACTCCACCTCCCTCCAGGCCCCCTCGGGATCCCCCAGGCCCCGGAGGGCGATGGCCAGCCCCGCCCAATGCCAGGGCTGCGTCCTCTGCCTCGGGGGGAGGGGGGCTAGCAGGGCCACGGTCTCCGGGAAGCGGCCCTGGTTGACGAGGAAGCGGGCCCCGCTGGCCCGGTCCCAGGGGACGCGGGGGTCTCCGTGGAACTGGAGCAGGCCTCGCAGGGCCTCCTCCGCCAGGGCGCGTCGGGCGGGCTGGTCCTGGGCGGCCCGAAGGACGTCTTCGAGAAGGAGGAAGTCCTCGGTGGCCAGGGGCAGGGCCTTCCCGAAGCAGTCCCAGGCCGCCTCCCCCTCCCCCCGCCGCAGATGGAGCAGGCCCAAGCCGTGGTGAATCCTCGGGACGTTGGGGCAGGCCCGAAGGAGGGCCTCGCCCTGCCGGAGATCCTGCTCCGAAGGCTCCGTGGGGAGCCCCTCCAGGAAGCGGGCCACCCGGCGCCGCAGGCGCCAGGGGAGGCGCCGCAGCTGGGCCTGCTGGAGGTCCTGCCAGGCCTGGTTCCTCCATTCCAGGGCGGCATGGGCCTTGGCCCTCAGAAGCAGGATGCGATAGCCCAGCTCCCCCGGCGCCCGCACCACGGGTGCGAGGTGCTCCGAGACGGCGGAGGCCGGCTGGCCTGCGTGCCAGAGGCGCTCTGCCTCTCCCAGGCGGCGCTGTCCGGCCACGTGCAGGTAGGCGAAGGCGGTCAGGAAGGAGAGCCCCAGGCCCAGAAGGGAGCCCAGGAGGAGGGCCGCCAGGGCGGCCTGGGGGGCCCGCGACGCCTCCCAGACCGCCAAGCCGGAGAGGAGGGCCACCAGGGGCCAGCGGAGGGAGGCGGGGGAAATCCTCATGGGGGCATTATCCCCCAACGAATACGGCCCCGGCGGGGGGCCGGGGCCGGGGCCGAGGGGACGGGGCGGGGGCTAGGCTTTGGAGACGTTCGAGGCCTGGGGTCCCTTCGGTCCCTGGATGATCTCGAAGGCCACCCGGGCCTTTTCTTCGAGGCTGCGGAACCCTTTCATCTGGATGGCGGTGTGGTGGACGAAGATGTCCGGCCCGCCCTCGTCGGGGGTGATGAAGCCGTAGCCCTTTTCGGCGTTGAACCACTTCACGATGCCTTCGGTCATAAAGCCTTTTCCTCGGGGCCTCGCCCCATGCCTGGGTGGATCGACGCGGAATGCCCTCCAGGCGGGGCCTTCCGCGGAGCGAATGCTCACATCCCGGGGGCCTGGGGTCCCCGGTCAACGTTCATGCCGGACTGAAAAGAAGGGGTCGTCGGAAAAGCCTAACGGGGAGGAGGGAGCCCTTCAAGCCCAACGAAAACGGCCGCCCGAAGGCGGCCGTTCCAGGATGTGGGGGAAGGTTACGGGATCAGGTTCACGTTCACGGCCTGGGGGCCCTTCTGGCCCTGGCCCACGTCGAAGGTGACGCGCTGGTTCTCCTGCAGTGCGCGGAATCCACGCATCTGGATGGCGGAGTGATGAACGAACAGGTCCTGACCGCCGTCGTCGGGCTTGATGAACCCGAATCCCTTTTCGGCGTTGAACCACTTGACGGTGCCTTGAGCCATGGCGACTTCCTTGTGCTGTGCCTGAAAAACGATACCAGTGCTTGCTTTCAGGCCAACAAGATTCACCAGTGCGCCCGGCCGGGAGCCGGTCTTGGCTCCAGAATTTAGCAGCAGTTGCGCCGAGGGCGAGGAAAAAAATCCGAGCCCGAAAAAGGTGCTCCAACGTCCTGTCCCGACCGCCGGGTCCCGACCGCCGGGTGACGGAGCACGCGCGAGCGTGCGCAGTCGGGACCCGGCGAGGAGGGAATCATCTCCACGCGCGGAGGATCCTCGTCGTCCACTGGATCTGGTGATGGACGAACCAGGCGTTCAACACTTGACCCTGCGCTGCAGGCCCAAGTGATGAACGCTGAAGATTCGTGTCCTTCCGTTCAGTTGCCCTGCTGGATCTCTTTGGCGATCACCAGCCGCTGGATCTGGTTCGTCCCTTCATAGATCTGGAGGAGCTTGGCGTCGCGCATGCACTTCTCCACGAGGTAGTCGCGGGAGTAGCCGTTGCCGCCGAGAACCTGGACGGCGTCGGTGGAGACCTCCATGGCGGTGTCCGTGGCGAAGGTCTTGGCGATGGCGCTCTGCTTGGAATTCTTGATGCCGTTGTCGGTCATCCAGGCGGCCTGCCAGGTGAGGAGGCGGCTGGCTTCGATCTTCTTGGCCATGTCCGCGATCATGAAGCTGATGGCCTGGTTGCTGTAGATGGGCTGGCCGAACTGGATGCGGGTCTTGGCGTAGTCCAGGGCGATCTCGTAGGCGGCGCGGGCCACGCCCACGCCGCCCGCGGCCACGGCCGCGCGCGTCTGGTCCAAGGTCTTCATGGCGATGACGAAGCCCATGCCCTCCTTGCCCAGCACGTTCTCCACGGGCACCTCGGCGTTCTCGTAGTGCACCTCCACCTGGTTGGAGGCGCGCTGGCCCATCTTGTCCAGGGCCTTGCCGACCTTCAGGCCCGGCGTGTCGCGAGGAACGACGATGCAGCTGGTGCCGCGGGCGCCCTTGGTGGGGTCCGTGGAGGCGAAGAGGGTGTAGAAGTCCGCGTAGCCGCCGTTGGTGCAGTAGCACTTGGTG
>CAYSXG010000517.1:0-2909 GCA_964434895.1 uncultured Solibacteraceae bacterium
GTGAGCCTGGGGTGGGCCTATGAACATGGGTACGGCGTTCCTAGGGACGGCGCGCGATCCGTGGCTTGGACCGAGCGAGCCGCCGAAGCGGGCCATCTGCAGGCCATGACCAACCTCGGCATCCTCTACTCGCAGGGGCATGTCGTCCCCCAGGACAAGGCCAAGGCCATCGAGTGGTTCGTGCGGGGAGACGCGGGGGGGTCCTGGACGGCAACCTACGAACTCGCGATCCAGTACCGTGAGGGTGATGGCGTGGAGAGGGATGCAGCTGAGGCCGCGCGCCTGTTCCAGAAATCCGCGGACTACGGCTGGGGTGAGGCCTGGCTAGGCCTCGGCCACCTTTACGAGGTTGGTGATGGCGTGCCGAAAAATCCGGACCAGGCCCTGGCCTGCTACTTCATGGGCGCGCGGCGCTGGAGCGCCATGAGCGAGAACAACATCGGCGCCTTCTACGAGCACGGCATCGCCGGAACGAAAGACCTGAGCCGCGCCTGGTGCTGGTTCCGCATCGCCAAAGACGAAGGATGCGGGTTGGCATCACAGAACCTGGCTAGCCTTGAAGGCCGGATAGGACTCCTGGACAAGATCCGGGCCACGCGGGAGTTGCCGGCCATCAAAGCCTGGCTGGAACGGGCTCGCATGGACGAGAAGAAGCGGCTGGACCAGATGCTGTCGTGGCATAGCTGAGGGGCGAAGCTAAGATGGGCCATGCCTAAGCTCACGCTCGCCGACATCCAGCGCCTTCCGAAGACGGACCTTCATGTCCATCTGGACGGTTCGCTCCGCATCCAGACCATCCTGGAGCTGGCGGAGGAGCAGAAGGTGAAGCTGCCGGCCTCCACGCCGGAGAAGCTGCGGCCCTTCGTGCAGAAGGGCGAGGACTGCCCCTCCCTGGTGGAGTACCTCAAGGCCTTCGACGTGACGCTGGCGGTCATGCAGACCTACGACAGCCTCGTGCGCACCGCCTTTGAGCTCGCGGAGGACGCGGCCAAGGAGAATGTCCGCTACATCGAGGTGCGCTACAGCCCGATCCTGCACCAGCAGCAGGGCCTCACGCTGCACAACATCGTCCAGGCCGTCCTCGAAGGGCTCAAGAAGGCGCAGAAGCAGTACGGCATCCGCTACGGCGTCATCATCTGCGGCATCCGCCACATCAGCCCGGAGATGAGCAACAAGCTGGCGGACCTCACGGTGGCCTTCAAGAACAAGGGCGTGGTGGGCTTCGACCTGGCCGGGGCCGAGGAGAACTTCCCCGCCAAGAAGTTCCGCGACGCCTTCGGGCGGGTGCTGGCCAACAACATCAACTGCACCCTCCACGCGGGGGAGGCTGACGGCCCCGAGAGCATCCACCAGGCCATCCACCTCTGCGGCGCCCACCGCATCGGGCACGGGGTGCGCCTCATCGAGGACGGGGACCTGCTCAACTACGTGAACGACCACCGCATCCCGCTGGAATGCTGCCCCAGCTCCAACGTGCAGACCAAGGCCGTGAAGCGCTTCGAGGACCACCCCATCCGCCTCTTCTACGACTTGGGCCTGCGGGTCACGGTGAATACGGACAACCGCATGGTGACCAACACGACGGTGAGCCGGGAATTCCACCTCCTCCACGAGAAGCTGGGCTTCAGCCTGGACGAGATCAAGGAGGTCATCATCATGGGCTTCAAGAGCGCCTTCCTGCCCTACTCCCTCAAGCGGGCCCTCCTGGCGGAGGTGGTGGAGGAGCTCAAGGCCTTCAAGCCCAAGAGCCTGGAATCCAAGCGCGAGCAGCTCTAGGAGAGCAGCTTCAGGATCACCTCCCGCAGCTCCTCGTGGGTGTGCCGGGACTTCACGAGGCTGGCGGCCACCTGCCCGAGCATCTCCTGGGGGGGCTCCCGGGACGAGAAGATCACCACCGGAGGGGGCGCCTTGCCGGGGCCCGCCAGGTCCGGGAGAAGGTCGAGGCCGTTGCCGTCCGGGAGGAGGAGGTCCAGCAGGACCACCTCGGGGGTCTCCTGGCGGAGCCAGGCGCGGGCCGATCCCAGGTCTCCCGCCTGGTGGACCCTGGCCAGGTCCTGGAGGAGGGAGGCCACCACCGCCCGCACGTCCGGATCGTCCTCCACGTGCAGGACGCGGCGGGGGGGGCCTTCCCGGGTGCCTAGGGCCCGGCGCAGCACCTGGCGCAGGCGCTCCAGGTCCACGGGCTTGTCGAGCCAGTCCAGGACCCCCAGGGCCTGGCCTTCCAGGGCCGAGTGCTGCTCCTCCTCGGCCCGGGCGGAGACGACGATGACCGGGAGGTCCCGGGTGTCGGGGCGGGCCCGCACGTCCCGCAGAAGGCTCAGGCCGTCCTCCTCCGGGAGCAGCAGGTCCAGGGTCATGGCCCGGTAGCGGGTGGGGCCCTCCAGGAGCCGCCGGGCCTCTTCGGCGGTGCCGACGGCCTCCGAGCGGATGCCCTCCCGCTCCAGCACCAGGGCCAGCAGGTGGGCGACGTCGGGGTCGTCCTCCACGATGAGCACGGGGCCCTCCTTGCCCGGCCCGGCCTCCTCCCAGCGGGGGAAGGTGGCGTAGAAGCAGGTCCCGCGGCCCTCCTCGGATTCGAAGCCCAGGCTGCCCCCCATGCGCTCCGCCAGGGCCTTGGCGATGGAGAGGCCCAGGCCCGATCCGCCCTTGGCGGCCCCGGCCTCGCTTTGGGTGAATTTCTGGAAGATCCGGTCCTGGAAGGCCTTCGGGATCCCCGGCCCCTGGCCCATCACCTCGAAGCGGAGGAAGGCCCCGGCCTCCCGCAGACGGATGGTCACGGGGGAGCCCGGCGAGGAGAACCTGATGGCGTTGGAGCCGAGGGTGAAGAGCACCTGCCGGACGCGGTCCGGGGCCGCCTGGAGCAGGACGCGGCTTGCCGGGGCCTCAACTGGGAAGGGGACGCCGGCGTG
>CAYSXG010000518.1:0-2899 GCA_964434895.1 uncultured Solibacteraceae bacterium
GCTGCAAGAAGCACCTGCCGGACCTGCTCATCGTGGACGCGGCGGTGGGCCCCCATTCGGCGCCGGAGATCATCACGAAGCTCCGCGCCGTGGGGGTGCTGGAGATGTCGCCGGCGATCGTCCTGATGGACCGTTCGGACGTCAAGCTCCAGCTCGCGGCCAAGGCCATGAACCTCAAGCACCTGGTGAAGAAGCCCGTGGACTACGACGGCCTGCTCCGGGACCTGCTGGACAAGTTGTTGGACCTCCACTAGGTGTGCCCGCGCGAAATAGCTGAAGTATTCGAATGGCCTTTCGGGCACCCCGCGGCGGGGGCTTGGGGAGAGGCTCCAGCTCTGTGAGCGTGAGCAAACAGGAGGGCGCGAAGCGTCCGATAGCTGGAGGGCAGCGCCCCCAAAGGGGTGACAGCAAAATCAAGCGCAGCTTGACTTTGCGCCAGAGGGGCCATGCCCCGATGACCCTAGATCTCGGCCAACGTATGCGTTGGCCCGGGGGGAGTGGAGCTCGCCTTCGCTTCCAAAAACCCAGTTGCTTCTGGCGAGGTGCACTAGCACCGTTGCGCAGGAATGCAAGCTGGGGCGCCGGGAGGCCCTGGGGTAAGATGCTTGCTTCCCTCGGAGCCTCGAGGGCGGAGGATGCTCGTGGTGTCGGTGCTGGACCGGATCAGTCAGGAACTCAAGCTGCCCGTGGCCGCGGTGGCTTCGGTGGCCGCCCTTCTCGGGGAGGGGAACACCGTTCCCTTCATAGCCCGTTACCGCAAGGAGGTCACGGGCTCCATGGACGAAGTGGCCATCCGCGCCATCGAGGACCGCACGGCCTACTACAAGGAGCTGCTGGAGCGCCGCGCCAGCGTCCTGAAGTCCATCGGCGAGCAGGGCAAGCTGACGGAGGAGCTGAGGGCCCGGATCGAGAACGCCTGGGTGAAGGCGGAGTTGGAGGACCTCTACCTCCCCTACAAGCCCAAGAAGCGGACCAAGGCCACCGTGGCCCGGGAGCGCGGATTGGAGCCCCTGCTGGACGCCCTGCTCGTGGACGCCACGGGAGCGGACCCCCTGCTGCTGGCGGCCCCCTTCGTGAAGGAAGGCGAGGAGGGCCTCGGCGCCCCCAGCGAATGCGTGGAGGGGGCCGGGCACATCCTCGCCGAGCGCCTGTCCGAGGACGCGGACGTGCGGAGCTGGCTCCGCTCCGAATTCGCGGAGCACGGCGTGCTCCAGAGCCTGATCCGCGAGGAGAAGAAGGAGTCCAAGGAGAGCCTCCGCTTCAAGCCCTACTTCGACTTCAACGAGCCCATCAAGAAGATCCCCTCCCATCGCCTGCTGGCCCTGCGCCGGGGCGAAAAGGAGGAGGTCCTGAACGTCAAGCTGGCGGTGGACCGGGAGAACCTGGTCACCCACCTCGTCTCGAAGGTCCGGACCGACCCCGCCTCGGGCTATCGCCGCTTCCTCCACGCGGTCTGCGAGGACGCCTTCGACCGCCTGCTCTCCCCCTCCATCGAGGTGGAGGTGCGGATGGAGGCCAAGAAGAAGGCGGACGCCGAGGCCATCCACGTCTTCCAGACGAACCTGGACCACCTCCTCCTGGCCCCCCCGGCGGGCCAGCGCTGCACCCTCGGAGTGGACCCGGGCATCCGCACCGGCTGCAAGTTGGCGGTCATCAACCGCCTCGGCCAGTTCGTGCATACGGAGACCATCTACCCCCTGGAGCCCAAGCGGGACTACGAGGGCAGCCGCGCGGCGCTGGAGCGTATCTTCGGCCAGTTCCCCATCGAGGCGGTGGCCATCGGGAACGGGACCGGGGGCCGGGAGGCGGAGGTCTTCCTCAAGGAATGGCTGAGGGATTCCGAGCGCCAGGGCGTCATCTGCGTGGCCGTGAGCGAGAGCGGCGCCTCCGTCTATTCGGCCTCGGAGGTGGCCCGGGAGGAGTTCCCGGACCAGGACGTCACCGTGCGCGGCGCCATCTCCATCGCGAGGCGCTTCCAGGACCCCCTGGCTGAGCTGGTGAAGGTGGATCCCAAGGCCATCGGCGTGGGCCAGTACCAGCACGACGTGAACCAGACCCAGCTCAAGAAGGGCCTGGACGACGTGGTGGAGAGCTGCGTGAACCGCGTGGGGGTGGACCTCAATTCCGCCTCCTACAAGCTGCTGGCCTACGTGGCGGGCATCGGCGAGAGCCTGGCGAAGAACATCCTCCAGTTCCGCTTCGAGCAGGGGGCCTTCAAGCGCCGGGAGCAGCTGCTGGAGGTTCCCCGTTTCGGCGAGAAGGCCTTCCTTCAGGCCGCGGGCTTCCTGCGCATCCGGGAGGGCGAGAACCCCCTGGACGCCAGCGCGGTGCATCCGGAGAGCTACCCCGTGGTGCAGCGGATCTGCCAGGTGACGGGCCGCACGGTGCCCGAGCTGGTGGGCAACGACGCCGTGCTGGACGGCCTCGACCCCAAGACCTTCGTGGACGAGCGCTTCGGGGTGGAGACCGTGAGGGACATCGTCGCCGAGCTCAAGAAGCCCGGCCGCGACCCGCGCCAGCGCTTCGAGGCGGTGCAGTTCATGGAGGGCGTCAACAAGCCCGAGGACCTGGAGATCGGCATGGAGCTCCAGGGCATCGTCACCAACGTCACCGACTTCGGGGCCTTCGTGGACGTGGGCGTCCATCAGGACGGGCTCGTGCACCTTTCGGAGATCAGCCACACCTTCGTGAAGAATCCCGTGGACGTCCTCAGCGTAGGCCAGGCCGTGAAGGTGAAGGTGGTGAGCCTGGATCTCCCGGCCAAGCGCATCGGCCTTTCCATGAAGGCCCTGCTGCCGGCCCCGGCGGGCCAGCCGCGGCGCCCGGCTAAAGACCGGGCAGAATTGCCTCGACTACGCCGCGCTGCGCCGCCAGCTCGACGACCTCCGCGGCCGCGAGC
>CAYSXG010000519.1:0-2899 GCA_964434895.1 uncultured Solibacteraceae bacterium
CTTCCTCCCGCCGAGGCCGCGCCGCCCTCGACGTCCCCCCGGGATGGCGCGGCGGAGACCCACGGCCGGCGCCTGGCGGACCTCTATCGCCAGGCGCGCTACTCGGAGCTGCTGGAGGCCTTCCAGCGGGCCCGGGCGGACGGGGTGGGCTTCGAGCAGCTCAACCGCGTCCCCGCCTTCCAGGACGCGATGCACGAGGAGCGCCAGACGCACCGGGTCCCCCCCTCCATCCGCATCGAGCTGGAACCCTACTGGCCCTTCCCCCCCGGCGAAGGCCCGAGGGAGGGCGGGCGCAGGCCCCCGGAGCGGCGCTAGGGGGATGCCTGCAATGGCCCCACCAAACCCAATCTGGGTCCACTAGACCCACACCCAGTAAGCGGCCAAAGCCAGCACCGATCCGAGGAGGGCGTAACGCTGGAGCAAATCGCCCCCAGAGATCGAAATGGACAGCTCGCCCTCCCGAACGTCGACCTGGCCGCCGAACGTATTGAGGCGCAGGGGCTTTCGATCCGGTTTCGCGAGGTCCAGCAAGGCCAATTCGAAGCGACCCATTTCCCAATTTCTGACCTTGGCGGGGAGCGTGAAGGTTTTTTGGCTTCCCGAAGGATCCAGATAGGCGAAGCGGATCCGCTCCCCTCCTTCTTCGAGGGCCAGCGGCCAGGCCCACGTGAGAAATCCATCCCTGAGCTGGGATCGTATCCGCCGCCACATGTAGACGGTCAGCGCAAGGGGGGCGATGCCCATAAGGAACAGCATGACCACCGTCGCTTGGGCTCCCGCCTCCCTCATGGGGATGCCCGGAAGAGCCACGTTGCTCTTGTCGGGCCGGTGCGCCAGGTAGCGCACCGGGATCTTCGTGCCTGGATGGGACAACTTCTGGGTCAACTCCAGATAGGTCGCCCCCTCCGCCGAGGACAGGTTCGCGATGCCTTGGAACTCCTTCCCGGAACGGTCCCTGTAGACGTAGAAGGCCATGGGTCCGTGCCTTCTGCTCCCGGGATCGTATTTCCGCACCTCCCCGTCCACGATCTCCGTCTTGAAAATCTGAAAATCCCAGCCGGAACGTTCGAATAACCCGTGGTTCCCCAGAATCATCCACAGGCACAGGGCCCAAAAGAGGGCGATCCTGAGGATGGACAGGCGATCGATGAAGCCTGGGAAGCAATGCAGCCCCAACTGGGCCGGGAGGGGGCGGGGCGCCGGGGAAAGGTATGGGAGGGGAGGAGTATTCATGAGAGTTCGGGCGCCCGGATTCCTGGGGAGGTGCTTCCACGAAAGCTTAACCCCTCCCGCTGCGGCTTCGCGGGTGGTTTTCCCAGGGCCAGTCTCGTAGGTGCAAGGTCGTCCACCTCTGGCCCAATGAGGCTTCCCGGGACCGGGAGCCTTCACCCCACCCCTCGCTCCCTCAGTACCTCCAGGTCAGTCCCAGGCGGGCGCTGCGGGGCTCCACGGGATGGGTGTGGACGTCGGCCACCGGCGACGCCTCGTTTCGCAGGCGCGATTCGTAGTAGTAGTCGATATCGCTGGCCCTCGCGTTCCCCAGGTTGAAGAGCTCGAGGCTCAGGCGCAGGCGGGGGCTCGGGTCCCAGCGCAGCTCCGCCTGAAGCTCCGTGGCGGCGCGGCTGCGCACGCGGTCGTCCTCCACGAGGGGCCGGGGCCCGAAGTAGCGCAGGTTCAGGCCGGCCTGAAGGTCCAGGCGGGGCCTCAGCACGAGGCCCGCCTGCCCCACCCCCTCCACGGCGCCCGGGATGCGGTCCCCGGCGGGATTCGCGTCCCGAAAGCGGGCCCGGGAGTAGGCCAGGTCCGCCTCCAGGCTGGCCCAGGAGCAGAGGCGCACCTCGTTGGACCATTCGATCCCCGTGCGGCGGCCGGGGCGGCTGGGCTCCGTGGTGCCTCCATCCCCGCTGAAGACCAGCTCCGATCCGATGTCCAGGCGCCACAGATTGATCGTCGTCTGCCAGCGGGGAACGACGGCGCTGCGCAGACCCACCTCGAAGCCCCGGGCCCGCACCAGGGGCGTCACAGGCTCCGCGGAGGCCCCGATCTTGGGATCCACCCGGAGGGTCGTACCCCGGGCGTCGTTGCTGTGGAAGCCCGCCCCCACGTTCAGGTAGAGCTCCGTGTCGCGCCAGGGCCCGAGGACCGCGCTGAACTTGGGGCTGGTGATGGATTCGGAGCGGGTGCCGGAATTGGTCGCGAGGTTCGAGCGCACTTCGAAGTGGGCGGCGTCGTGGCGCAGGCCCACCACCGTGCGGAAGACGTCGGACCACAGGGTCTTGATCTGGACGTAGGGGGAGGCGCTGGTCTGGACGACCCCATCCTGGCGCGTGGTCTCCAGTCGGGCCCGGGCCTGGGTGTGGTAGAGGCCCAGGAGAGGGACGTTGTCGTTGCGGAGCTGGAGGCCGAAGGTGGCCTCCATGGACCTCCCCGCCGCCTCGAAGGCCCAGGCCCGGCTGGCCCGGAGGCCCCAGGTCCTGCGGCGGTCCTTCTGGCCGACTTTGTCCCCACGCAGGGGGTCCCCCAGGCAGTAGGCGGAGCTGGAATAGAGGTCCAGCCGGCTGGTGGCGAGGTAGGCGTCCAGGCGGTCCGTGATCGTGCCCGAGGCGGAGGGGGCGGCGCGTTGGAGCTCGAAGGAGAGGCTCTGGCGCCGGGCCCGCCCCCCATCCTTGGGGTCCAGGCTCCCGAAGCTGCCGAGGAGCCCCGAGTCCCCCGCCCGGCGGGGCACCTGGTCCGTGCTGGCCCAGGTGGCGCCGTAGTGCATGGCGGTGAGCGAGCAGCGCGTCTCGAGGCCGGTCCAGGAATAGCGCAGCACCGCGTTGGCCTTGCGGTAGTCGTCGCCTTGCTCCCAGGGCCCGTCGGTGTGGAGGGCCCCCGCCCCGTAGAGCAGGGGCCCGGGGCC
>CAYSXG010000520.1:0-2892 GCA_964434895.1 uncultured Solibacteraceae bacterium
TTCCCGCGTCTCCCGCGTCGGTCCCTCTCGTCAGGCCTCCGGATCACATGGGGCGGCAGGTGCCGGCGCGCTTCGTTGTGAGTGACGACAACAGCGAGCGGGTTTCTCTCCGGTTCGAGTTCAGCGCCTCCGGCGGGGGCTTCCAGCCCGCCACCCCCGGGGTCGAGAGCGACCGCCTCACGGACTTACCGGCTCCCAGCGTCGAGGCGGACTTCCGGGCGGTCTTCGGATGGCTGGGCCGCCGCGGGGCCCCGAAGATCGGGGCCCTGGGCTTCTGCCTCGGGGGGCGCCTGAGCTTCATCGCCAACAGCGCCTTGCCCCTGGACGCCGCCGTGAGCTTCTACGGCGGGCGCATGGACGAGTACCTGGACCGGGCCGGGCGCCTCCACGGCCCCCACTTCTTCTTGTGGGGGGGCCAGGACCCCATCATCCCCGAGGAGCAGCGGAGGCGGGTGATGGACGTGGTGCGGGAGGCGGGCCGCTCCTACGTGGAGCTCACCTTCGGCGACGCCGACCACGGCTTTTTCTGCGACCAGCGCGCCAGCTACCACCCACCCTCCGCGCAGGTGGCCTGGGTCGCCCTGCTGGCCTTCCTGCGGGACCGCCTGGGCTGAGGGCCGCCCGTCCTTCAGTCCAGCAGGTCCGTGTAGTCCTTCTCCCGGTAGCCCGCCAGCTCCTCCCAGGGGCAGGTGGAGGGAAAGGGCGTCTCCTCCAGGGAGGTGCGGTGGAAGCGGCTCCCGTCCCCGCTGCCGGATTCCACCACCAAGGCGATCTCCCGGGCCGGGGACCACTCCACCCGCAGGAAGCCCTCGGGATCCAGGCGCTGGTACCACACGGCGCCGCGGTGGCTGGGCCTGCGCGCCATGGGCTTCATGTCCCCCAGGACCGCCGGGTCCACCAGGTGGTAGACCACGGCCCAGGAATCGTGGAAGCCCACTTCGGGGTAGTCCCGGGGCTCCGTGGCCACCAGGGTCCTCTCCCCCCGGTGCACGAAGGTCAGGCGCATGGCCCCCTGGCCTTCCCGGACCACGTAGCGGGCCGCCACGTCCAGGTCCAGGTGGCGGTGGTCGGCGGCCTCCGGGGCCGGGATGGCCGGCAGGATGCGCTCCAGCCACACCCGGTCCCCGGTGCGAACGAAGCGCTCCCGGAAGCGGATCCGCTTCTCGAGGCCGTCCGGCGTGGTCTGGAGCTGTTCGGTGGTGAGGATGGCCGCCAGGCGGGGCGCGAGGGCCTGGGCCTGGAGGAGGGGGGCGGCCAGAAGGATCGAAAGCAGGGGACGGAGCATGGAATTCCTAAAAGAGGCGTTCAAAGGCCCGCGGCGGCCTTCACCAGCTGGAAGACGGTGATGTTCTCCACCGTGCCCTTGAAGGCCTGGGAGCCCGCGCCGGTGGCGAAGAGCTTCACGTCGCCCCCGCCGTGGGTCTCGTTCCCCGCGGTCATGCGGACCGAAGCCTCCTGGAGGTAGTCGTCGTGCAGCACCTGGGAGCTATCGCCGCTGCCGGAAACCAGGTCGCCGCGCAGGTCCTTGCGGTTGGGCCCGTTTCCGAAGACCAGGGCCGTGTAGGGCTTGCCGTCCGCGTCCAGCAGGGGCTGGCCGGTCTTGTAGTCCCTCACGATGTCCAGGATGGGATTGCCCAGGCGGGCGTAGCCGTTGATGGCCAGGGTGTGGTCGTGGTCCGCGGTGACGACCACGAGGGTGTTGGCCAGGTCCACCTTGGCGAGGGCGGCGGCGATGGCCTGGTCGAAGGCCACGGCGTCCTCCAGGGCGCGCTTGGCGTTGGTGTTGTGCAGCGCGTGGTCGATGCGGCCCCCCTCCACCATGAGCACGTAGCCGGAGGCGTTGCGGGAGAGCACGTCGATGGCCTTGGTGGTCATGTCCGCGAGGCTCGGCTGGTCCAGGCGCTGCTTGACGCGGTCCAGCTCGAAGTCCATGTGGTCCATGTGGAAGAGGCCCACGAGCTTGGGGGTGGAGGCGGGGTTCACGGCGGCCAGGGCCGTGCCGCTCTGGACCACCTGGTAGCCCCCGGAGGCCAGCTCCGCCACCAGGTCCCGGCCGTCGATGCGCTTGCCGCCGGAGGTCTTGGGCACGAAGTGGCGCCGTCCTCCGCCCAGGAGTACGTCCAGGCCCGAAAGGAGGGCCGGGTTGTAGCCGGTCCCCCCCGGCACCGCCTGCGCCGCGATATCGTTCTCGGCGTCCCGGTGGCAGACGTGGGCGTAGGTGGCCGCCGGCGTGGCGTGGGTCACGCGGGTGGTGGTGACGGCGCCGATGGACTTGCCCTTGGCCTTGGCCAGCTCCAGCAGGGTGGCCACCGGCGTGCCGTTGTTCCCGCCGCAGTTGCCGGAGCCGTCCGCCGCCGGGGCGATGGCCCGGGTGTTCGAGGACATGGAGATGACGTCGTTGTTCATCTTCACCCCGGTCATGTAGGCGGACATGGAGGGGGCGGAGTCGGTGGTCTGGGCGTCCTGGGAGAAGGTCCTCACCCGGGCGGTGCGGGGCAGCGTGTCCATGGTGAGGCTGCCGGCCTCGCCCACCTTGTAGATGCGGGCGGCGGTGACGACGGCGGGACCCATGCCGTCGCCCAGGAAGAAGATCACGTTCTTGGGGGCCGTCTGGGCCTGGAGGCCCAGGGCCGCGCAGGCGAGGGCCAGGGAGGTGAGGGTGCGCTTGATCATGGGTTCGTCCTTCGTCTCAAAGACCGGCGGCCTTCTTCACGAGCGTGAAGACCTTCGTGTTGTCCAGGGTTCCGTAGAAGGCCTCGGCGCCGCAGCCCGTGGCCCCGAGGAAGACGTCCGTGCCGCCGTGGGTCTCGTTCCCCGGCGGTACGCCCACGGCCGCCTCCTGGGGGCAGGTGGGGGGTCTCACCACGGGGTGCGGTAGTGCAAACGCCCTGG
>CAYSXG010000521.1:0-2889 GCA_964434895.1 uncultured Solibacteraceae bacterium
ACACGACCTGCTGGTGGTGGGAGCCGAATACTCGCTCGAGACGGGGCTCGTCGACCTCTTCGACGGACTGCCCGATGGCCCCGACGCGGTCCCGGGGATCGTAGTCCTCCCGCAGGGCCCGGAAGGTCACCCTGGAGCCGTCCGGGAAGGTGACGGTCTCGGCCTCGCCGGCGGGGATCTCCACGTTCTCCAGTTCGTTGAAGGCCACGAAGCCCAGCTCATGGAGGGGGAATTCGTTGTCCTTGGCGTTCTTGTAGGAGCGGGTGGAGCTGTCGTGGTTGTTGAAGGTCACGCAGGGGCTGATGACGTCGATGACGCAGGTGCCGTTGTAGGCCATGGCCGCCTTGAGGATGGCGTTGAGCTGCTTGGGGTCCCCGGAGAAGGAGCGGGCCACGAAGCCGCAGCCCAGCTCGATGGCCAGGGTGCAGGGATCGATGGGGGGCAGCTCGTTCACCGCGCCGTGCTTGAGGACGGAGCCCAGGTCGGCGGTGGCGGAGAATTGGCCCTTGGTGAGGCCGTAGACGCCGTTGTCCTCGATGATGTAGATGATGGGCAGGTTGCGTCGGACGGAGTGGCAGAAGGCGCTCAGGCCGATGGACATGGAATCCCCGTCGCCGGAGACGCCGATGTTGATGAGGTCGCGGTTGGCCAGGGCCACGCCCGTGGTGACGGCGGGCATGCGGCCGTGCACGCTGTTGAAGCCCCAGGCCTGGTTGAAGAAGTAGGCGGGGGTCTTGGAGGAGCAGCCGATGCCGCTCATCTTGGCCACGCGGTGGGCTTCGAGGTTGCTCTCGAAGGCGGCGTTGATGAGCTGGGCGGTGATCGCGTCGTGGCCGCAGCCGGCGCACAGGGTGGACTTGGAGCCCACGTAGTCCTGGCGGGTGAAGCCGAGCTTGTTGGTGGGAGCAGCGGGAGCGGCGGTGGTCATCTCGTTCCTCCTTACTTCTCGAACGCGTGGATCTGGTCGACGATGGTCTGGGCGTCGAGGGCCATGCCGTTGTAGTGCAGGACCGACTTGAACTTCGTCGCGGCCTCGGGGTAGAACTCCTTCAGCAGCGCGGCCATCTGGCCGTCACGGTTTTGCTCCACCACGTAGACCACGTCGCTCTTCTGGATGAAGGCGTCCACCTCGGCGGTGAAGGGCAGGGCCCGCAGGCGCAGGTAGTCGGTCTTGCAGCCGAACTGGGCCACGAGGACGTCCCGGGCCTCCTTCACGGCCGGATCCGAGGAGCCGAAGGCCAGCAGGCCGCGCTTGGAGCCCGTGTCGTCCAGAACCGGCTTGGGAACGTAGGACTTGGCGGTCTCGTACTTCTTGCGCAGGCGGTCCACCAGCTGCTTGTAGTCCTCGGGCTTCTCGGAGTACTGGGCCATGGCGTTGTGGCCGGAACCGCGGGTGAAGTAGGCCCCCTTGCCGCCGGGGGTGCCCGGCAGCGTGCGGTAGGGGATGCCGTCCCCGTCCACGTCCTTGTAGCGGCCCCAGTCCTTGATTTCCGCCAGCTGCTGCTCGTTCAGCACCTTGCCGCGGTCGAAGGTGCCCTCGGGGTACTTGAAGGGCTGGGAGGCCCAGTTCTGCATGCCCAGGTCCAGGTCCGTGACCACGAAGATCGGGGTCTGGAAGCGCTCGGCCAGGTCGAAGGACTGGTAGGAGAAGTCGAAGCACTCCTGCATGGTGCCCGGGTAGAGGTTGATGTGCAGGGTGTCGCCGTGGCTGCACTTGGCGCAGATCTCCACGTCGCCCTGCATGGTGCGGGTGGGCAGGCCCGTGGAGGGGCCCGTGCGGGCCACGTTGAAGAAGACGCCGGGGATCTCGGCGAAGTAGCCCAGGCCGATGAATTCGGACATGAGGCTGATGCCGGGGCCCGAGGTGGTGGTCATGGAGCGGGCGCCCGCCCAGCCGGCGCCGAGCACGGCTCCGGCGGAGGCCAGCTCGTCCTCCATCTGGACGTGGGCGAAGGTGGTCTTCCCGGTTTCGGGGTCCATCCGATATTCCTCGCAGTAGTCGATGAGGGATTCGGAGAGGCTGGAAGCCGGGGTGATGGGGTACCAGGCCAGGACGGTGACGCCGGCGAACATGGCCCCGAGGGCGCAGGCGGCGTTGCCGTCGATGATGATCTGACCGGCGGTCTTGTTGTCCCGGGCGATCTTCAGGTGGTTCTGGACCGGCATGTTCTCGGCGGCCCAGGCGAAGCCGGCGTCCACGGCGGCCTGGTTGATCTCGATGGCCTTCTGCTTGCCGTTCAGCTGCTTGCTGATGGCGCTCTTGACCTCGTCCATGTCGAGGCCCAGCATCTGGGCGGAAACGCCCACGTAGATCATGTTCTTCACCAGCTTGTGCAGCTTGGGCTCCGGGCAGCTGGAGGTCACGAGCTTCTGGAAGGGCACGGGGTAGTAGATGAGGTCGGTCCGGAGCTCGCTCAGCTTGAGGGGCTCGTCGTAGATGACGATGGCGCCGGCGGTCAGCTTGAGGATGTCCTCCTTGGCCGTTTCCGGGTTCATGCAGATCATGAGATCCACCGTGGCCTTGCGGGCCACGTAGCCCTGGGCGTTGGCGCGGATCTGGAACCAGGTGGGCAGGCCGGCGATGTTGGAGGGGAAGAGGTTCTTCCCGCTCACGGGCACGCCCATCTGGAAGATCGTGCGCATCAGGACGTTGTTGGCGGTCTGGGATCCGGAGCCGTTGACCGTGGCGACCTCGATGGAGAAGTCGTTGACCAGGGTTTTCGTTTCCTCAGCCGCAGAGGCTGCAAGGCTGGTGGACATAGCGCTCCTTTCCCGTCAAAGCGCGGAAGCGGGCTTGGAACCAGCATTGTTCAAGACCCTGCGCCACCGCGGCATCCAGAAGCGCAGTTAGGTCCTTTCCACCCCCACCTTCACTAACAATTCCCAAGG
>CAYSXG010000522.1:0-2888 GCA_964434895.1 uncultured Solibacteraceae bacterium
GGCGCCGATGTCGCCGGTGGTGCCGCTCCAGCTCGTGGCGCCGCTCTCGAAGCCGGGGTTCGCCACCAGCTGGGTGCCGGGGAGGGCGGCCGGGTTGACGGTGACGACCCGGGTCGCGCTGCTGGAGGTGCCGGTGCCGTCCGTGACCGTGAAGGTCACGGTGCAGGCCTTGGCGGTGGTGCCGGTATTCGTGAAGACGTGGCTGGCGCTGGCGCCGGTGGCGGTGGAGCCGTCGCCGAAATTCCAGCTGTAGCTCAGGGGCGCGGAGCCGCCGGAGAAGGTGCCCGCGAAGGCCACGCTGCTCCCGGAGGCGACCGTGACGTTGGCGGCGGGGGCGGTGATGGTGGCGGTGCCCGTGTTCTGGACGTAGTTCACCGTCACCTTGCGGGTGGCGGAGGCGCTGGCCCCCAGGTTGTCGCTGACCGTCAGGGTCACGGTGTCGGTCACGGAGGCAGTGCCGGTGTTGGTGAAGGTGTGGGTGACGTTGGGCCCCGTGGCGGTGGACCCGTCCCCGAAGTTCCAGGCGTAGCTCAGGGTGGCGGAGCTGTTGCTGTCGGTGGCCGAGGCCGCGAAGCTCACCGTGTTGCCGGAACTCACGCTGAGGTCGGTGGAGGGCTGGGTGATGGAGGCCGTCACCGTGCCGGGGAGGGAGCTGGAGGCGCTGGCCAGCCAGTCCACGGTGTTGAGGTGGAAGGCCCGGTTGCTGTTGATGGAGTAGGAGACGTGCAGGGACTTGCCGGAGGTGGTGGTGCTGCCGTCGTCCGAGGGAGCGGAATCGCTGATGGCCATGACGCGGCCGCTGCCCACGGTGGCGGCCACGATGAAGTAGTTGGAGGAGGAGTCGCCGCTCACCTGGGTGGCGAGGATGGGACGGGCATTGGCGTTCGAGCCCGTGAGGTTGAGGTAGGAATAGGAATGGAAGTCCATGGACGCCAGGGAGCCGTTGGCTCCCCGCACGATGGCGTCCTCGATGGGGCCCGAGGCGGTGGTGAAGGCGTTGGAGACGGTGTTGGCCGCCGCGTCCCCGGGGCCGTGGCCCGCCACGTAGGTGAAGCCGAAGGCCTGGCCGCCGCTGGAGGCCAGCAGCTCGTTGAAGACCGTGTAGGCGTCCGTGCTGCTGGGATCGATGCTGGTGGCTCGGGAGGCCCCGATGTGGTTGCCCATGAGGTAGAGGCCGCCCCCGTTCTGGACGTAGCTGACGATGGCCGTCATTTCCGCGGCGGTGAAGTGCTTGTAGCGCTCGGGGATGATGAACGCCGCGTAGTTCTTGAGGTCCATGGAATTGGTGGCGTCGTTGTAGGTGATGCGCCCGCCGCTGGCCGGAAGGGTCTGGACCTTGTAGCCCTTGGTGTAGAGATCGAAGGCCCAGGCGGAAATGCCGCCGTTCCAGTCGGTCTCGGCGGTCGGCGCGGCCGGCAACGGATCGGGCTCGTGGGTGTCGATGATCCAGTAGGCGCTGGTGCCCGCATCCTCGTAGCCCGTATGGTCGAACAGGATTTTCTTGGGGGTCTGGGCGAAGGCGAGACCGCCCGCCAGCAGAACTCCGACAAAGGCCAACCGCTGCAAACGCATAACCGCTCCTTACCCTTAATGGGATGTCCCACCCAGGCTAGGAGAGGTTCTGAATTAACCGTGATAAATTTTTGTTAATTTTCTTTTCGTCGCTTTTTAACCAATCTATCCACGCCGTTTCTGCCAGTTTATCGTCGGACCAAATTTCTTTCGGATGAACCGGGCCTTCCCCCCCTCCGGACCTGCCCTGTGGGGAGTGCACATTCCGATCGGTATCCCTGCTGCGATGTTCGAGGCCTTCTTCGATTCACGCCGGGCGATCCATCGATTGCGCGAACTACTCCCCGGCCTTGATCGTCACCAGGTTCGCCCCCGTCTCCACCGCGGCGCCCTCGGCGACGTGGATCTTCGCGAGGGTCCCTCCACCGGGCGATCGCAGCTCGTTCTGCATCTTCATCGCTTCCATGATGAGGAGGGGCTGGCCTTCGACGACGGGGTCCCCCTCCTTGGCCAGGAGCTTCACCACCTTGCCGGGCATGGGGGCCGCGAGGGTGCCGGCGGCCCCGGCGGGCCCGCCCTGGGCGGCCAGGAGGGCCTTCATGGGGTCCTGGAGGGCGAACTCGTAGGCGCCGTCGTAAAGGGTGGCGCGGTAGGCGTGAAGGTCCGGATCCGGGTGCTTGGCCCCGTCCAGCCGCACGTCCACAGAACGGCCCTCCAGCAGGATGGAGTAGCAGCCCGGCTCCACTTCCCGGATGTCCACCACCTGGGCCTCCCCGTCCCACAGGAGGGTCGTGACGCCGTCCTGGCGGCGGATCTCCACGTCGTGCTGTGCCTTGCCGAGGATGAGGGTGCGTTTCATGGGCAACTCTTATAGGAATGGAACTGCAGATTGCGCAGATTTCACAGATTGACGGAGGCTCGCAGCGTTCATCCGCGAAACCCGCGGTTTCGACTACAACCGGTTGAACTTGCCCCAATGCCTCCAGGCGTCGGGCCTGCCGTCGCCGCCGCCCGCCGGCTGCATGGCCCTTCGCTCCTCCGTTTCCAGTTCGTGGAGGAGGGCCGCGGCCACGGCGAAGCGGGCGTTGGGGCCCTGCTCCTTCTTCTTCCAGAAGGGCTTGTCCAGCATGCCCGTGTGCAGGGCCCCGGCGCGGAAGGGCTCGTGCTCCATGAGCACCTCGTGGAAGGCCACGTTGTGGCGGATCCCCCCGATGCGGTACTCCCCGAGGGCCGCGCGCATCTTGTCGATGGCCTCCAGGCGGGTGCGGCCCCAGGTGGACAGCTTGCTGATCATGGGGTCGTAGAACATGGGCACCTCGCTGCCCTCGTAGACGCCGCTATCGTCGCGGACGTTGGGGCCCGCCGGGGTCCTGAGG
>CAYSXG010000523.1:0-2884 GCA_964434895.1 uncultured Solibacteraceae bacterium
CTGAGCGACCGATGTTGTGACAAGAACCAGCGCAGGGCCCTGCGGATCCGCGGGTTGTGAGGGTTTGGGAGGGTGCTGGTGTGGAGGCTCCCCGGCGCAAGGATGACCAGGTACGCCCGGAGGGGCACCAGCACCGAGTCCGGCAGGGCCTCGGCGTCCTCGGGCTCCAGCCAGAGCCGGCGGAAGGGGGCGGGGGCCTCGTTCACGTGGGTTTCGCCCCGCACGGTCCGGCCCCCGGAATCCTCGGCGCAGAGGGTCACGGGGACGGCGGTGGAGGGGTAGAGGCGGCCCACGGTCACCAGCACCCCGGAGAGCTGGCGGATGGCCCGCACCCAGTCCCCCGTGAGATCCGCCAGGGCCACCAGCATGAGGTTGCCCAGGGAATGGCCCGCCAGGCTGCCCTCCCCCTTGAAGCGGTAGTTCAGGAGCTCCGAAAGGACCGATTCCTCTTGGGTGAGGGCCCCCAGGCAGTTGCGCAGGTCCCCGGGAGGGATGCCCCCCAGCTCCGCCCGAAGGCGGCCGCTGGAGCCCCCGTCGTCGCTCACGGTCACGATGCCCGTGAGCTTCCAGGGGGAGCGGGCCCGCCCGGCCTCGGGCTTGAGGGCCCGCAGAAGGGCGGCCAGGCCGGTGCCGCCGCCGAGGGTGACCACCCGCAGCGGGGAGTCCGGATCCAGCCGGACGGCGGGGGCCAAGCTCTACATCCGTTCGAGGGGGGCGTAGGCAGCCTGGCGGCGGATCGCGTCGAAATCGCTTTCGAGCCGGTAGATGAAGAGGAAGACGGGGTCCAGGTCGATGGCCTTCTTCAGGGCCTCGGCGCTGGCCTCCGCCTGCTCCTTCTTGGCCAGGGCCGTGGCGCGGAGGTAGTGGAGCTGGGCGTTGGTCGCGCGGGTCTTGAGGGCCTTGTCCGCCAGGGCCAGGGCCCCGTCGAAGTCCCGGGCGTTGAGCTTGAGCTGGATCTCCAGTTCGGGCGCCTCCGCGGACTGGGGCCGGCCCTCCTTGGGGGGGAGCAGGGCCTGGTAGGTCCGCACGGTGCGCTCCAGGCCCAGCAGGCCCCGCTCGGCGGCGGCCTTGGCCAGGGCCTCGAGGGCCGGGGCGGCCTCGTCGAACTTCTTGGCCTCCACCAGGGAGACGGCCTTGGAAAGCAGGTCCCCGAGCCCGTCGGGCAGGCTGAAGCCCTGGGGCTTCGCGGCGGAAGAAGGGGACGTCTTCGCTTTGACCATGCTGTTCCTCGGCGTTGAGAATGCCCTGACTATACCCAGGATCCGGGCCCGAGAGAAATCAGGCCCGGAAGATGGCCTCCTCCCGGTTGAGGAAGCGGGTGGAGAACCAGGTCATGAGGCCCGCCAGGCCCAGGGTCATGAAGAGGGCGACGAGGTACTCCGCCGCATTGCCCTGCTGGCTGAAGAGCTTGCGGATGGCCAGGCAGACGTTCACCACCGGGAGGTAGGGGAGGACGGGGAGCTTGTCCACGCCCGGCGCCATGATGAACATGCCCAGGAAGATCAGCAGGAACATGAAGGGCATCAGGCTGGTGTTGCCTTCCACGGTGTTCTTGGCCCGGATGCCCATGAGCAGGATCAGGTTCGCCAGCATGAGGCCCAGGGGCACCATGAGCAGGAAGGTGAGGAGGAGGGTGGCGGGGCTGGCCACGGCGGAGAGGCCCGCCGCCGCGCCGGCGGCGTCGGCGTGGGAGGCCGCTCCCCGGGCCATGGTCCCGAAGGTGAAGCCCAGGCTCAGGAGGTTGAGCAGGGAGACCGTGACGCCCATGGTGAAGACGTAGAGCAGCTTGCCCCAGATGATCTGGTTCCGGGGCAGGGCGGTGGAGAGGAGGCTGAGCAGGGTGCCCCGCTCCTTCTCGCCGGCGGTGGTGTAGACGCCGTGGTTCATGGAGCCCTGGAACATCATGATCATCACGAAGTAGGGCAGGAAGGAGCCCATGAACTTGCGCAGGCCCAGGTAGCTGTCCCCGGCCTCCTCCGCCTCGAGCTTGGTGGGCACCGCCAGCTGGGGAGGGGCGCTGATGGACTTCAGGCGGACGGCCACGGCGGACTTGTCCTGCAGGGACAAGGCCTCCTTCAGGCGGCTGTAGGCCTCCTGGCTGCTGCCTTCGCTGCGGTCCCGCAGGGCGGTGACGGTGTAGGTCTCCTGGCGTGCGGCCTTGGCCGTGGCGCCGGGCTCCACCTTCACCATCAGGTCCACCTTCTGGTCGCGGATGGCCTGTTTGGGGTCCCCTTCGGGCTGGGGCACGATCTTGAACTTCTTGGTGTCGGCCAGGAGCAGGGGGGTCACGAGGCCTTCGGGGTCCGCCACGGCCACGCGGCTGGGGCTGTTCTCGCGCTTGCGCTCGTCGCTTTGGCCCAGGGCGTTCACCATGAGGAAGATCGAGGGCATGAGCAGCAGGGGCAGCACCAGGGTGAAGAACATGGTCTTCCGGTCCTTGGTGAACTCCATGAACTCCTTCTTGAAGACCAGCAGGGCTCCGCGCATCACTCACCTCCCGCCGTTTGGGCGGCCAGTTGGAAGAAGACTTCGTCCAGGGTCTTGACGCCCCACTTCTGGAGCACGTCGTGGGGAGGTGCGTCCCCGTGGAGCTCGCCGTCGAAGATGATGCCGATGCGGTCGCAGATCTCCTCCACCATGGGCATGACGTGGGTGGAGACGATGACGCTGCGGCCCTCGCTGCGCATGAGACGGAGCAGGTCCAGCACGGACTTGGCCGTCAGCACGTCCAGGCCCGTGGTGGGCTCGTCGAAGACCACCACCTTGGGATCGTGGAGCAGGGACCGGGCGATGCCCACCTTCTGCTTCTGGCCGCTGGAGAAGCCGTCCATCTTGACGTCGGCGAATTCCGTTGGGTGGAGCTTGGCCAGCAGGTAGAGGCCCC
>CAYSXG010000524.1:0-2883 GCA_964434895.1 uncultured Solibacteraceae bacterium
CTCGTCGCCGTTGGCGGAGATGGTGCCGACCTGGGCGATGGCGTTGCCCTCGACGGGCTTCTTCAGCTCGTCGATGGAGGCCACGACGGTGTCGACGGCGGCGTCGATGCCCTTCTTGATCTCCATGGTGTTGGCGCCGCTCACGACGGCCTTGATGCCCTCCTTGTAGATGGAGCGGGCCAGCACGGTGGCGGTGGTGGTGCCGTCGCCGGCCACGTCGGAGGTCTTGGAGGCGACTTCACGGACGAGCTGGGCGCCCATGTTCTCGTGCTTGTCCTTGAGCTCCACTTCCTTGGCGACGGTGACGCCGTCCTTGGTCATGAGGGGGGAGCCGAACTTCTTCTCGATGAGGACGTTGCGACCCTTGGGGCCGAGGGTGACCTGCACCGCGTCGGCGAGCTTGTTCACACCGCGCAGAATGGCCTGGCGGGCGTCTTCGGAATAGATGATGGACTTGGCCATGGGAATCTCCTGAAAGATCAAAAAAAGAAAAGATGAACCACGAAGACACTAAGAACACGAAGGGACACGAAGAAGGGCTTTTTCTTAGTGCCTTCGTGTCTTCGTGGTGAATCAGTTAGCCGAGGATGGCGAGGATCTCGTCTTCGCGGACGATGACGTGGTCGACGCCGTCGAGCTTCACTTCTGTGCCGCACTACTTTCCGATCAGCAACTTCTTGCCCGGCTTCACGGAGATGGGGTTCCTCTCCCCCTTTTCGTTGTTCTTGCCTGCCCCCACCGCCCACAATTCGGCCCTCCGTGGCGTTTCCTTGGCGGTGTCGGGGATGATGATCCCGCCGCGGACCATTTCGGCGGCATCGACGCGCTTGAGCAGGACGCGGTCGTACAGGGGGGTGATGATGGTGGACGCAGTGGACATGGAGACCTCCGTACGAGAAGGGGGGTGTTAGCACTCCCCCAAGGCGAGTGCCAAGATAGCACCGTGGGAAGTGGGGTCAAGGGAATTTTCCGGGGACCAGGGCGCATCTTCGTAAAGTGACTAATATTTTTTTCATATTTACACAGAATTCATAAGGCGCCCCAGGACTTGGCCAAGTTGATGCTTGCACCCCTCATCCACCGGCCACTTCTGGACGATGCGTTGAAGCGAGGTGCCCATGGCCTCCCCCCTCCGACTCACTGCCCAGGCCCTGCGCTTGGCGTGGGGCCTGGATCCGGGGGGCTTCCTCCGGGAGCTGGACGTCTCCCCGGTCCTGGGTCACTTCGTGCTGCCCCTTTATGAGGAGATGCCCGAGGGGCGCCGCCTCCAGCTCATGGAGCGCGTGCCCCTCCTCCTCGGCGAATGGCGGGAGGGGGAGAGCCTGCGGGCCTACACCGCCGCCGACTGCGCCGTGCGCGGAGCCGTGCCCCTGGCCCTGGAGGGGGCCGGGATCCTGGACGAGGGGGGCTTCCACTACCTGCACCGCCTCCATTCCATCCAGGACCGGGACACGGCCCGTCTGGCCCTGCTGGCCGCCTGGGACGCCTGCGTATCCCTGGCAAGGTGGAACGGCCCCCGGGAGGCCCAGCTCACGGCCCTGGAGGCCCGGGACGCCGCCACGGACGCCCACTGGGGCGGGGGGCACGGAGCCTGGGCCCTGGCCTGCGCCCACCACGCGGCCCTGGCGGTGGCCCACTGCGCCCGCAGCGCCCCCGAGGCCTGGGAGCTGGGCTTCCGCTGCCTGGATCGGATGCTGGGGGCCGGGGGACCAGGGTCCGAGGCCTGAGGACCGGGGTTTGTGGAAACCCCTGATAAGGCTGATGAACCGGTGATAAACGGTGATGACATGACGCAGGGCCTAGCCCGCAGGCCATCACCGTTCATCACCGGTTTTTATTTATTTTTCCGATGACCCCGAAGGACGTCCCGTCTCGCCGGGTCGGCCATGGCCTAGTCCAGGTCCATCCTCAGGGCCTCGTAGGGCTCGGGGGGGAGGCTGCCGGTGCTCACCACCACCACGCGGCAGGGCCAGAGCCGGTGCTCCGGCCAGCGGTAGGCCTCCCCGTCCGTGAAGAGCACCGCCAGGTCCACGGGCTCCAGTTCGGGATGGTGGCGCAGGGCCTCCGGCAGGCTGGAGAAGTCCGTGCCCCCGCGGCCCCGCAGCTCCGTCCGGGCCCCCAGGAAGGCGTCCAGATCGTCCAGGTCCTCGTCCCGTTGGATCGCCGCATCCACTTCCAGCAGGCGGAGGGAAGCGCCGCTGCCTTCGGCCAGGCGCCGAAGGGCCCCCAGGAAGCTCCTCAACTCCCGCTCCCCGATGGAGGCGGAGGTGTCCAGGATCAGGGCCATCCGGGGGCGCCTCCGCCCGGGCCCGGGCAGGAGGATCTCCGTGCCCAGGCTCCGCCGGGAGGGCCGGGCGTAGCTCGGGGCCCCGCCCCTCAGGCGGCCCTCCAGGGCCCGCAGGAGGCGCTCCGCCCAGGGCATCTTCGGTCTCAGGGCCCCTTCCACGAGGATCGAGAGGTGCTCGGGCAGCTCGCCGGCCCCGCCCTGGGCCTGGCGCTGGAGGGCCTCGGCCAGGGCCATGCGCCAGCGGTGGGCCTGCTCCTCCCAGGCCCCGGGCCCGGCTCCCTCGGGGTCCGGCTCGCAGTCCGTGGCGTCGGGATAGCCTCCCGAGGTCCCGGGCTCCGGAGGCTCCTCCCGAGCCAGAAGGTCGTAGATGGCCTCGGCGCCCAGGCCTTCGAAGGCGCGGTCCAGGAAGGGGCTCAGCTCCCCGGTGGTCCAGGCCATGAGTCCCGGTCGCGAGGCCATGAAGTCGTCGAGGACCAGGTTGATGGCGTAGTCGTGGGCGATGTTGAAGCGGCGCAGGTCCCGGCGGCCCCGGCGCTGGAAGAAGCCGAAGGCCAGGTGCAGCACCTCGTGGGCCCAAACCACCGCCAGCTGGGGTT
>CAYSXG010000525.1:0-2873 GCA_964434895.1 uncultured Solibacteraceae bacterium
CGCGTGGATACCGCCCGTTCCCGGGAGACCGGGCCAAGGGGCACCAGGTCGGGAAGGGGTCCGCCCCGGTGGCGCCGGGGACCGTGCCGGGCCCCGAAGGAGAAGACGAATGATGCCCCTGCCCCCCCCCGCCCTCCTCCGGCCGGCCTCCCCCTCGGGCCCCTTGCGCGCCCAGTATTCCTGGGGCTACCTGGGGGCGGACGGGGAGGGGCGCGGCACCCTCGTGGTGCTGCTGGAGCCCACCTCGGGCCGGGTGGTCCTGGAGCTCCACGGGGTCGGGGAGCGCCTCGTCTTCCTCGAAGGGGACAGCGCCCAGGGCTACCACCTCCTGATCCCCCGCCGCAAGGTGGACGACCGGGCGGCGGGCCTCGGGGACCTCGACCTGCCCTTCCTGCCCCAGGTGGGCTCCGTAGCGGCCCTGTGCCGGCTCCTATCCGAGGGGGAGGGCCCCGGCGTCAAGGTCTCCAAGCGGGACGCCCAGGGCCCCGTGAAGCTCCGCTACGAAGGCAAGGACGACCGCGGAAAGGCCGTGAAGGTGTGGCTCACTCGGGAGCGCTGGGAACCCGCTTCCTGACCGGCCTTCCGGCCTCCGTCCAGGCCGTGAGGATCATGTTGCCGATCTCCTGGCCGCTCTTCCGGAGCTGGCCCAGGACCACGGGCCCCTGGGCCTCCCAGAAGGCGGTCCAGTAAGCCGGGGGCCGGACCTTCACCCCCGGCGGGTCCACGGCCTTCTCCTGGGCCAGGAGGTCGGGCACCAGGGCGTGGGAAGCCCGGATCCAGGCCCAGGGGGCCCGAAGCAGGTCCGCCTCCACCCGGGCCGGCGCCACCTCCAGGCGGGCCTCCTCCACGTAGCGCTCCACCAGGCCCGACTCCCAGCGCGCGTGGATCCCCCGCTGGCCCGTGAACTGCCCGTCGTGGTTCTCCGTGGTGTGCAAGGGCACCTGGGCATCGCCCACGTAGTGGCTGAGGTAGGCCGCCGCTGCGGCCACACGGTCCCGATCCCCGCCCCGGAAGGCCTCCACCAGGGCCCGGTAGCGGTCCTGGATCACCCAGGGCAGCTGGCCGCGCTTCTCGAAGGTGGCGCTTCCCACCTTCCTCAGGGCCTCCGAGGCCTCGTAGGGAACCCCCTCGGGGCCGCCGTAGGCCTCGGTGTCCAGGAAGTGCCGGGGCCCCTCCTTGCGATCCGCGGTCTTCCAGCGATCCGGCTCCACCGCCATGTCCCGGAAGGCCTCCTCCTGGCCCTGGAACCAGGCCCGCAGCTCGGGCGGCAGGGACCTCAGGGCCAGGCCCGCCGCCACCCGGTGGCCCTTGGAGCCCCAGGCGCCCAGGGGAGCTCCCCCGAGCAGGAGTAGGAGCAGGGCCGGCCGGTGAAGGGGGAAGCGCATAGAAGGCCCTAGCGGGGGATGGTGCCCGTGCGCTCCCATCGCGTGTTCGACAGGAAGTGGCGGGCGCCGTCCACGAAGTTCAGGAGCACGTCCGCGGGATTCTTCGGCACGTTGGCGTTGGTGTCGTCGTTGCCCCCCTCCCGGAAGCTCCACCAGACGAAGAAGGGGCGGCCCCGCAGGTGGTCCATGGGCAAGAAGCCCCAGTAGCGGCTGTCGGCGCTGTTGTCGCGGTTGTCGCCCATGGCGAAGAGGAAGCCCGGGGGCACCTTCAGGGGGCCGAGGTTGTCCCGGTAGGGGTTGGGCGCCCCCAGGGACTGCTGGCCCTGCTGGTTCATGGTGAGGGTGTCGGGATCCAGGTAGCGCCACAGGGAGGCCGCCCCCTCGGAGCTCTCCACCGCCCCGGCCTCCTTCCCTTCGGGCCAGGGCCCGGGGGTGGGCCCATCCTCGGGGTTCAGGACGTGGTGCTCGAAGGCCCCCGTGACCAGTACGCCATTCACGTAGAGGCGCTTCTGACGGATCTCCAGGCTGTCCCCGGGCAGGGCCACGCAGCGTTTCACGTAGTCCATGTTCCGCTCCAGCGGGTAGCGGAAGACGATGATGTCGCCCCGCTCCACCCGACGCATGGGAAAGAACCTCTCCTCCCAACCCCACTGCGGCCGGGCGAAGACGAACTTGTTCACCAGCAGGTGGTCCCCGATCATCAGCGTGTTCCGCATGGAGGCCGAGGGGATGGTGAACTGCTGCCCCACGAAGGTCTTGAAGAACATGATGAGCAGCACGGCGAAGGCCACCACCTCCGCGTTGTCCCGCAGGACCCCCTTGGCCGCCCCGGGCGGAAGTTCGACCTTCGGCTTGGAATCGCCCATGGGACCTCCTCAGTGTCTACGGCGGAGCAGGGGGGCGTCCGTGAACTGGCGGTCCACGAGGCGGTTGACCACGCTCCAGCTCCCCCCGCCCTGGCCCGCAGAAGGGCGCCATTCCAGGGTCTCCACTTCCCCCAGGTCAGGCAGGTAGAAGGCGCGGAGCCGGGGCCCGGTCCCTTCGACGGCCTCGCTCTCCACCCAGATCCCTTCGCGGGCCTCCCCCGGAAGCACCGCCGGCCCCAGGAAAGTGGACAGGGCGCGCCCCAGCACCCGGTAGCGCCGCCCCCGCAGAAGCCAGGAGGGGGTGCGGTCCGGGAAGCCCTCGGGGAGCAGGACCGCCAGGGCCTTCTCGCCCTCCACCTGGGTGACGCCGCCCCCCCTCAGAAGGAAGCGGGCCGAGCTCTCGCTCTGGTAGGTGGTGAAGACCTCCTCCACCAGCCGGCCGCCCCCGGAGAGGGCCGCGACGCTGCGGACCCTCACCTGGAGCCGGTTGTTCCGGGCGGCGTCGGAGGGGAGGCCGGGATTCTCGAAGGCCAAGGTGAGCCCCTCCTCGTGGGGGGCGTAGACCTGCTCCCGCGCCGCCGGCCGTTCGCGTTCGGGCACTCGTTTTTGCCGCTTTCTGTTG
>CAYSXG010000526.1:0-2870 GCA_964434895.1 uncultured Solibacteraceae bacterium
AGCGTCCGGGACGCCCTGCTCAACAACCTCTCCCGGCTCCAGGCGGAACTGGCGGTGGTGGTGCGGCCCAGCGGCCACCTCCTCTCCTGCACCACGGACGGCGCGAAGCAGGACTATTCGGACGTGGCCCTGGCGAACATGGCCCTCGACCCCGAGGGCGCCAAGGCCGCCGGCCACCCGGGCCCCTACTACCGCGGCTTCTTCGAAATCCCCTCCGGCGCCTATCGGGGCCTCTACCACGCCGTGTCCCGACCCGTCCTCTCCCCCGGCGGCTCCAGCCTGGGGGGCATGCTGGTGGGCACGAAGCTGGACGACCGGGCCGCCCAGGCCCTGCGCAAGCTGGCCATCGCCCCCTCCCGCCCCGGCTTTCCCAAGCCCCAGTTCGCGATCCTGAGCCGGGACCGCATCACAGGGGCCACCCTGGACCCCGCGGAGCGCGACGGCTTCCTGCACGCCTTCCAGTCCAGCGCCCGCTATCGCGGCATCAAGTCCTCCCTCCTCCAGGGCCGGCGCTCGGAGCCCATGCTCATCCAGCTCCAGGGCGAGCCCTACCTGGCCCTCATCAGCCCCCTGCGCGGGGTGGACGACGCCACCCTGGAAATGTCCTCGGCCCTGCTGCTCCCGCTGGCCCCCTTCCTCGAGCCCTTCCGCAAGCTCCAGGCGTGGATCCTGGGGGTGGGCTTCACGGGCCTGCTGGTGGCCCTCTTCTTCAGCCTGCGCACCTCCCGGGCGGTGACCGCCCCCCTGACGGCCCTCACCCAGGCCACCGCCGCCCTGGCCGAAGGAGAGAGGCCCGAGATCCCAGCCCTCAACGCCCAGGACGAAGTGGGCTACCTCACCCAGGCCTTCCGGGCCCTCCTGGCGGAACTCAAGGCCAAGGACGAGCTGCTGGTGGCCCTGGAATCCATCCGGGCCGGGGCCCGCGAACGGGGGGCGGACGCCAACTCCCAGATGGGGGCCAGCCGCGTGAGCGTGACCGCCGTGGACGTGGACGCCACCATGATGGTCCCCACCAGCGCCTCCCAGATGGTCACGGGGGTGATGCCCGAGGTCCCGCGCAAGCGCATCACCCTGAAGGAGGGCGAAGTCTTCGCCGGGCGCTTCCGCATCGAGAGCATCCTGGGCAAGGGGGGCATGGGCATCGTGCTCAAGGCCCGGGACCAGCAGCTGGACGAGGACGTGGCCCTCAAGGTGATCCGGCCCGAGCACGACCTGAGCCAGGGCTTCCTGGACCAGCTCAAGCAGGAGATCAAGCTGGCCCGCAAGATCAGCCACCGCTACGTCCTGCGCACCCACGACTTCGGGGAATCCGACGGGATCCCCTTCGTGACCATGGAGTACCTCAAGGGGGTGACCCTCAAGCAACTGCTGGACGATCGGGGCTACCTGCCCCTGCCCCTGGCGCTGCGCATCGGCCGCCAGGTGGCCGAGGGCCTGGAGGCCGCCCACAACGAGGGAGTGGTTCATCGGGACATCAAGCCCCTCAACGTCCTCTTCGATAGCCGGGGCGACGCCAAGCTCATGGACTTCGGCCTGGCGGCCCCCGTGGCGGCCCGGGGCACCAGCGAGGAGGGCCACGTCTTCGGCACGCCGCGCTACATGGCCCCGGAACAGGTGCGAGGGGAGCGGGTGGACCCCCGCACGGACCTCTACGCGCTCGGGGTCATGCTCTACGAACTCACCACGGGCTTCGCGCCCTACGAGCACGAATCCATCACCGAGCTCCTGAAGATGCACCTCACGGCCCCGGTCCCCAATCCCCGCAGCCTCGCCCCGGGCATCCCCGAGCCCTTCGTGCTGCTGCTGGAGCGCCTCATGGCCAAGAACATGGCGGACCGCCCCGCCAGCGCCGCCGAAGTGGTGGAGAGCCTGAGGCTCATCGCCGCGGGGGGGATGGGGTAGGGTCTACGCCCGACCCGAAGGCCGCGCGAAGAGGGCGCCGACCCACTCCAGCATGATGTTGACCCTCGCCGGGTCCCGGCTTCGCGGGCTCGGGAGATCCGTTCCGGAGTGGGGATTATTCTGACCCTCGCCGGGTCCCGGCTTCGCGGGCTCGGGAGATCCGTTCCGGAGTGGGGATTATTCTGACCCTCGCCGGGTCCCGGCTTCGCGGGCTCCACTGGAGCCCGCTTCGCCACCCGGCGGGGTCAGACCTCCGGGTCGGGGCCCCAGGCGCCTTCTAGGGCCTCCCAGCCTTTTTCGGCGAAGGCGCTGAGGGTGCGGGTGGAGGCCCGGGCGGCGAGGGCGCGGGCCACGTAGCGGCCGATGGGATCCGCCTCCAGGTTCACGGGGTCCCCGGCCTTCAGGGAGGCCAGGGCCGTGCGCTTCACGGTTTCGGGGATGAGGGCCACGCTGAACCAGTCCGCCCCGCAGTCGACCACCGTCAGGGAGATGCCATCCACGGCGATGGAGCCCTTGGGAGCCGTCATAGGGGCCAGGGCCGCGGGCATGGCGAAGCGCCACCGGCCCTGGTCCTGGGGCCGGTCGATGAGGCGGCCCACGGCGTCCACGTGGCCGCTGACGGGGTGCCCGTCGAGGGGGTCCCCCACCCGAAGGCTCGGTTCCAGGTGGGGGAGGGCCCCCGTCCTCAGGCGCCCCAGCGTGGTGCGGGCCAGGGTCTCCTCGCTGAGCTCCGCCTCCCAAGCCTCCCCGTCCCGGGCCACGGAGGTGAGGCAGCAGCCGTTCACGGCGATGGAGGCCCCCAGCTCCGCCCGCTCCAGGACCTCCGCCCCGCAGGCGATGCGAAGGCGCGCCCCGCCCGGGCGGGGCGCGAGGGAGCGCAGGGTGCCTAGGTGTCGAATGAGGCCCGTGAACATGGGGGACTCCAGCGTCCTCGATGGACCCCCCATTGTGTCAGGAGCGACCTCGAA
>CAYSXG010000527.1:0-2869 GCA_964434895.1 uncultured Solibacteraceae bacterium
CCATGAGGCGCTGGTAATCCTCGATGGGGAACTTGGCGTCGATGGGCAGCCAGACCGGCTCCCCCTCCTCGGGGCCCGGCAGCTTCACCGCGTACTCCACGTGCTCCGGCGAGCCCCGCCTCACCCGCACGTTGGTCCCGTACTGGCCCGGGGAAAGGAACTGCTCCAGGAGGGCCCCCAACTGGGCCTCCCCCAGGACCCCCCGGGTCTTCACGTTGGTGAGGGCCCGCTTGAGGCCCCCCACGTCCGAGGCCAGGCTGCGCATCTCCCCGAGGCCCTGCTGCACCCGCTCCAACCGCTCGCTCACCTGCTTGAAGCTCTCCCCCAAGCGCTGCTCCAGGGTGGCGTGGAGCTTCTCGTCCACCGTGAGGCGCATCTGCTCCAGCCTGGCCTCGTTGGAGACCTGGATGGCCGTGAGGCGCTCCTGCACCTGGGCCTGCACCTGGTCCAGGCGGGCCCCCTGCTCCCGCCGGGACTCCGCCAGGGCCGTCACCAGGGCCTCCCGCAGCTGCTCCAGGCGTCCCTCCAGGCTTGCGCGGAGGGCCTCCTGGCCCTGGACCTGCTGCTGCTGGAAGGCGCCCAGGCGATGGTCCAGCTCCCGCCGCCCCTCCCCGAGCCCCTGGCCCAGCTGGAGCGAGAGGGCCTGGAAGCGCTCCAGCAGGAGCTGGGCCTGCTCGGTCCGGAGGGCCGCCACCTCGCTCCCGATCCGCAGGAGCTCCCCCTGCTGGCCCTGGAGGAGGAGGGCCAGGTCCTGCTTCAGGCGCTCGGCTCGGGCTTGGGCCCCGCCCTCCCGCCGGGCCAGCCAGAGGGCGACGGCGGCCGCCAGGGCCGCGGCGAGGAGGGTGAGGGCCGGCAGGAGGGCGTTCATGGTGGGACCATTCTCCGACGGAAACGGAAAATGGGCCCCCGCGGGATCAGGGCGTAAAGAGGTCCGTGGCCCGCCGGGCCGTGTTGTTGAGGCCCCGGCCCCCCACCACGTAGACCCGGCCGTCGGGCAGGGTGAGGGACTGGTGTTCCTGGCGGGAGACCGAGAGGTTCGGGCCGAAGACCACCGTGCCCGCCACGGGGTCGAAGAGTTCGGTGCTGGCGGTGGCGTCCCCCCCGGACATGCCGCCGTTGATGAAGACCCGCCCGTCGAGCAGGGCCGCGGCGCTCAGGTAGGTGCGGGGAACGCGCAGGCTGGCGGGGGAGGTGAAGGCGTCGGCCCCGGGGGTGAAGACCTCGATGGGCAGGACGTAGTCACCCGTCCCGAAGCCCCCGACCAGGACCACCTTCCCCGAAGGGAGCCTCACCGCCGCGTGGTAGTAGTGGGCGGAGGCCATGGTGGAGGCGAGGAGGGTGAAGCGCCCCATGGCCGGATCGAAGAGTTCGGCGCTGTTCAGGGCCCCGGGGCCCCCGTAGCCGCCGGCCAACAGGACCTTGCCGTTGGCCAGGAGGGTGGCGGTGTGGTAGCGCCGGGCCTGGCTGGGGGCCCCCGCCGTCGGGCTCCAGGTCTGGGTGGCGGGATCGTAGAGCTCCGCGGTGGCCAGCAGGCCCGAAGGGTCCTCCCCCCCGACCGCCAGGACCCGGCCGTCCTGGAGGGTGGTCACCGTGTGATGGAAGCGGGGGGAGGCCAGGGGGCCGACGGTGGACCAGGTCTGGAGGACGGGGTCGTAGACCTCCGTGGTAGCCACCGGGCTCGGATAGCCTCCGCCGGCCAGGATCACCTTGCCATCCGCCAGGAGGGCCGCGGGAGTCTCGAAGCCCCGGGGCACGGCGGGGCTGGGCAGGGAGGCGTAGGTGCCCGCTCCGGGGTTGTAGTCCTCGGGGGCCGCCCCCAGGCCGCCCAGGAAGAGCACGTGGCCGTTGGGCAGGAGGAGGGCCGCGGGATCGATGTGGTCCCGAAGGGCGCTTCCGCCCGAGGCGATGCTGCCGACACCCGTGGGGTTCTGGGGAGCGAAGGAGACCCCGAAGAAGATCGACCCGTTCAGGGCGAGGGTCTTGGTCACGGCCGGGCCCGGTTCCACCGGCAGGAAGGTGACCCCGCCGGCGACGACGCTGGGGATGGTGAAGGCGTAGTCCCCCACGGGCACGCCGGAGAAGGCCTGGTCGGACTGGGACAGGACGGCGGAGAAGCCCCCGGGGCCCGCGATCTGGATGGGGGAGAAGAGGCCCGCGGGCAGGCCCACCTGGTAGAGCCGGAGGCTGCCCGCGGCGAAAACGTCCACCCGGGCCGCGTCGAATTTCGAGGGGTCCGCCGCGGCGGTGGCCACCACGTGGTAGGTCCCCGGCGTCGAGGGCGCGGTGTAGCGCCCGTTGGAGGCGATGCCGCCGCCGCCGGTCTCCTGGACGCTCCAGGTCACCGCGGTGTTGGGGCTGCCCGTCACGGTGGCCGTGAAGGTCAGGGAGGCCCCGGTCCCCACGGAGGCCGGGGAGGGGGACACGGCCACGGTCACTACGGGCGCGGGGTTCACCGTCAAGGTCGCGGCGGAGCTGGTGAGGCTGGAAACGGCGTTGGAGACCACCACGTCGTAGGAGCCCGCGTCCCCGAAGGCGGCGGCGGCGATGGCGTAGGTGGGGCCCGTGGCCCCGGAGAGGGCGCCGCCGTTCCGCCGCCACTGGTAGGCCAGGGGGGCCGTGCCCGTGGCCGTCACCGAGAAGGAGGCCGGCTGGCCGGCGGTCACGATGAGGGCCTGGGGCTGGGCGCTGATGGTGGGCGCCTGGGCCAGGGGTGCGGAGCCGGAGCCTCCGCCCCCGCATCCCGCGGCCAAGAGGAGGCCGAGCAGCATCGATGGGAAAGCTACCTTGTTCTTCATACCCGGACCTCGGCTGAACCTGGAATTGTGGCGACCCTCTCACGTACAAGGGACACCCCTGCGCCGAATCAGGG
>CAYSXG010000528.1:0-2864 GCA_964434895.1 uncultured Solibacteraceae bacterium
TTGCGGCGTGGGGAAGTTATCAGATCGGGGTAAAGACCTTCGACCTGGTGAACATCACCAACCCCCTGGGGCCCGAAAACGCCGAGCGGGACAGCCTCGAAGACGACAACGTCACCTCCATCGTCCTGGAGCTGCCCATCAGCTTCCTGACCGCGGGCAGCAACCCCATCATCGGCGGCTGGACCACCGCCTCCCTGCGCCAGGCCTCCGTGCGCAACCCCGCTCCCGCCTACGACAAGAACAACGTGGACGGCGGAGCCTGGGTGCAGATGTCGCGCCTCTCCAACCCCCTCGTGAACGAGGTGGTCATCGGCCTGAAGGACAAGGACAAGTTCAACTCCAGCATGCCCAAGGACGATGGCCAGTTCGCGGACTACGTCACCAACCCCACCCTGCCGGCCATCCTCGAGCTGCTCTACGGCTCCGCCGGCGTGAAGGCCCCCAACTACTACCCCCGCACGGACCTCGTGGCCGCCTTCCTCACGGGCGTCGACGGCCTCAACAAGCCCGCGGGCGTGGTGGCCTCGGAGATGATCCGCCTCAACACCAGCATCGCCCCCAAGCCCGCCTCCCAGCAGAACCGCATGGGCGTCATCGGCGGCGATAACGCGGGCTTCCCCAACGGCCGCCGCCCCGGGGACGACGTGGTGGACATCGCCCTGCGCGTGGTCAT
Source organism: uncultured Solibacteraceae bacterium (assembly GCA_964434895.1). Classification (GTDB taxonomy): domain Bacteria; phylum Acidobacteriota; class Holophagae; order Holophagales; family Holophagaceae; genus CAYSXG01. The sequence continues at coordinate 674 of CAYSXG010000528.1, forward strand.
GGGCAAGCTCATCCCCATCCTCGACGCGCCCAACGCCTCCAAGGCCCCCAGCGCCAACCTGCCCTTCACGGACGGGGCCTACCTCGACGCCACCTTCTTCGATAGCGCCTTCCCCTACCTGAAGACCCCCCTCGCGGGCTCCCCCAACGACACCCCTGCCGCCGGGACGAGGTAGCCATGCGATTCCGGCACATCCTCGCCTCCCTCCTCGGCCTGGGCCTGGTCCTCGCGGGCTTCGGCTGCGGCGGCAGCAGCCACACCGTCGCCGTCACCCCGACCCCCCAGGCCGCCCCCTACGTCAGCACCGTGACCGGCCTCATCAAGGACAAGACCCTGGAGACCAACGATCCGGACTCCCTGGCCAGCCTCGACCTCTCCGGGGCCGACACCGAGGACGAGCACGCCTTCGACACGGTGCTGACGGGGCACTGACTCTTATCCTCCATCACCGTCCATCACCGTGGATCACCGGTTCATTTGTTCTTTTGACCGGTGATGGACGGTGATGAACGGTGATAAAAGCTCTCCCGTACGCACCCCTCCTTCCTCGGAGAACACCGTGAATCCACGTTTCCTGGCCTTGTTCATGACGGCCCTCTCCCTGTCCGCCCACGATTTCTGGATCCGCCCCAGCAGCCACCGTGCCGAGCCCGGCGAGGTGGTCAAGGTGCACCTGAAAGTGGGCGAGCGCATGAAGGGCGAGTCCTTGCGCCGCAATCCCGAGCGCATGGAGGCCCTGGTGGCCGCCGGGCCCGGGGGCGAGGCCCCGGTGCCGGGGGTGGAGGGCATGGACCCGGCGGGCTTCTTCAAGGCGGGCCCGCCGGGCACCTACGTGCTGGCCTACCGGGGCCGGCCCTCCAGGGTGGAGCTGGAGCCCTCCAAGTTCGAGGCCTACCTGAGGGAGGAGGGCCTGGAATCCGTCAGCGAGCGGCGCGCCGCCTGGGGCGACAGCGGAAAGCCCGGCCGCGAGCGCTTCATCCGATGCGCCAAGGCCCTGGTGCGCGTCGGCGCCGCACCGGGGGGCTACGACCGCAGGCTGGGCCTGCGCCTGGAGCTCGTCCCCGAAGCCGATCCCCTCGTCCTGGCGCCCGGGGCCTCGCTTCCGGTGCAGGTGCTCTACGAGGGGCGTCCTTTGGCCCATACCCTGGTGGTGGCCCGCTCCGAGGCCCGGCCCCTGGAGCCCGTGAAGGCCCGGACCGACGCCGAGGGCCGCGCGAGCCTGCCCCTGGACGCCTCCGGGCGGTGGATGGTGAAGACCGTGCACATGGAACCCCTGGAAGGGGCCGCGGACGCGGACTGGGAAAGCCTCTGGGCCTCCCTCAGCTTCGACCTGCGCTGAGGCCTGGACAGGGCGTCGGTTTTTGAGATTGGCTTGATTCGCATGATCCCTCGCTTTCCCAGGTCCTTGAGCCTCCTCGCCGCCATCGCCCTGGCGGCCCACGAGCCCGGCACCCTCGCCGGGAGGGTGCGCGACGCCGCCGGTACCCCCCTGGCCGGAGTCCAGGTGGAGATCGGCGGCTCCGGCCTTCCGGCGCCGATCCTCGTCCAAACCGACGGGACGGGGGCCTTCCGGGCCCAGGGCCTGGCCCCCGGGCGCTATCAGGTGGCCTTCAGGCACCCGGCCTACTTCGCCTCCAAGCGCGGCGTGGACCTGGTCTCCGGCCACGCGGCGGAGGTGGACCAGGCCCTCTTTCCCTACGCGGCCCGGGTGGAGGTGGTGGAGCGGGCGGGGGTGGTGAGCACCGCCAACCTGGACGAGCCCCTCAACCATCTCCTGGGCATCGCCGATAGCGCCAGCGAGGGCATCGTCACGCCGGAAAAGGTACAGGGCCGGCCCTACCAGCGGCCCGGGGACATCCTGGAGACCGTGCCGGGCCTGCTCGTCAGCCAGCACAGCGGCCAGGGCAAGGCCAACCAGTACTACCTGCGGGGCTTCAACCTGGACCATGGCACGGACCTGGCGAGCTTCGTGGCGGGCATGCCCGTGAACCTGCCCAGCCACGCCCACGGCCAGGGCTACTCGGACCTCAACTTCCTCATCCCCGAGCTGGTGAGCCGCATCCAGTACAAGAAGGGGCCCTACTTCGCGGAGGAGGGGGACTTCGCCGCCGCCGGGGCCGTGCACCTGGACCTCCTGCACGCCCTGGACCGGAGCCTCTTCGGTCTGGAGGGGGGCTCATTCGGCTACCGC
>CAYSXG010000529.1:0-2860 GCA_964434895.1 uncultured Solibacteraceae bacterium
CTCAAGGGTTGGGATAAAGGTAGGTTATTAATTATTGAATGCAAGTTGGTATGAGACCGGGCTCACATCCGCCCTCCCATACCGAATGCAATCCATGGGGATCGATGATCAGGCATGGGCCGAACACCCCATTCGCGGGAATAAAAACGAGAACGCGAAGGGGCGCCACCGCGTGGCGCGGGGGCGTAGCTCGGAGAACCTGGCTTGGCACGGGACTTCATTCGCGAGACCCGAAGGGTCCTTCGCGGTTTCTTCTTTTGGCCCCGTACGATCGTGAATTGGTTTCAGAGCCCCAGCATCTGCCGGGGGCCCCGGGTGGAGCCGGGGGCGTGCTTTTCCGCCAGGTCCAGCAGCTGCCGGGCCTCCTGGTTGCGGCCGCTGAGGGCCAGGGCCTGGGCGCTCTGGAGGCACTGGAGCTGGAGGCGGGGCAGCTGCCGGGAGCGGAGGTGGAGGTCCACGAGCCCCTGGATGGCGGAGAAGCGGGTGGGTTCGAGGCCCAGGACCTGCTGGAAGAGGGTGAGGGCGCCCTGGAGGTTCCCGAGCTTGGCCTGGACCTGGGCCTCCCGCTCCATCTGCTCGACGAGCAGGCGGGTCTTGGGGTCCAGGCGGGGCGACGCGAGGGCGGGGATCGACAACGTGGACTGGCTGGCCTGCTCGGTGATGATCTGCCCGATGGTCTTGCGCCGGCCCTCGATCTCCTCGATCTTCCGGTGGAGGATCTCCCGCAGCAGGCCGCTGGGGCGGTCCAGGCAGAGGGTGTAGGCCTCCTTGAAGGCCTTGAGGGCCGCGGGACGGTCCTCGGCCTCCAGGGCGATCTCCGCCCTCAGGATCCATAGCACCGGGTGCTGGTGGCCCTGCAGGGCCCCGTTGAGGCTGGCGGTCACCGCGGCGGCGGACCCCCGGCTGGCCAGGTCCCGGGCGATGGGCCGGAAAAGGCGCAGGGCCTGGCGGAGCCGCCCCAGGCTGGCCAGGTCGAGCAGGGCCTGCTCGCAGAGGGGCAGGATGCGGATCTCGGGCTGCTTGAGGCGGCCCAGGCGCGCGAGGCCCGCGGCCGGCGCGCCGGCGTGGATCTCGATCTCGGCCAGGGCCTCCAGCAGGGTGGGGTTGCGGGGGTGCTGCTGGAGGGCCTCCTCCAGGATGGGGATGGCCCGCTCCGGGTGGCCCGCGAGGACCTGGATCCGCGCGCGGCCCAGCATCACCCGGGGGCCCGAGGTCAGGAAGGTGGCCCGGTCCAGGAGCATGGCGGCCTCCTCGAAGCGGTGGAGGAGGGCCATGGACTCCGCCGCGCCCAGGAAGTGGCCGGCGGCGATCTCCCGCTGGCCGGCCTCGGCGTAGCGCTGGGCCAGGGCGACGCGCTGCTCGAGGTTGGAGGGGTCCGTCTCCACGCCCTGGAGGTATTCCTGGAGGGCCCGGGGGGCGTCTCCGGCCTCGTCGTAGTGCCGGGCCATCTGGAAGTGGACCTGGGCGGCCTCCCTGGGGTTCCCGATGGCGTGGAGGAGCTCCACGAGCAGGTGGGAGGCCTCCAGGTCCCCCGGGGCGAAGCGGAGGAGCTTTTTCAGGAGGGCGATGGCCTTCTTCTCCTGGTGCTCGTTCTGGAGGTTGAGGGCCAGGATCTTGAAGGTGGAGGCCGCCTCCTCGTAGCGCTCCGCCTGCACGCAGAGGTCCCCGATGCGGTTCATGAGGGCCTGGTCCCCGGGGCTTTCGTGCAGGAGGCGCCGGTACTCCAGGATGGCCTTGACCACCTGCCCCTGGGCCACCAGGTGATCCGCGTGATCCATGATCTTTTTTCGATCCGAGGTCATCGGAAGGGCTCCAGGGGCCGGATCCCCAGGATACGGAAAAGGGGGCCCGGAGGCCCCCCTTTTTGGGCGGTGTTGGAATTAACCGTTCGATCCCGGCTGGCTCCCCATGCGCTTTCGCAGATCCTCCCTCATGGATTCGGCCAGGGGGTCCCGGGTGCCCGTCGGGGCGGCCCCCACCAGCTCCCCGACCTTCTGGGAAAGCAGGACGCCCAGGAGGCTTTCGATGAGGTTGCCGCCCCCCTGGGCGCCGCCGGCCATGTTGATCTTCGGCACGACGTCCACCTGGGAGCTTTCGATGGCCTCGGCGAAGCGGTTCATGACCTGCTGCACCAGCTGGAACTGGGGGCCGCCGTAGGCCCGGACCTGCTCCTCGATGGCCATGGCCTGGGCGATGCCCACCCGGGCGGCCTTTTCGGCCTCGCCCTCGGCCAGGGCCTTGATGCGCTTGGATTCGCCCTCGCCCATGATGCGCACCTTCTCCGCCTCGGCGCTGGCCAGGGTCTGGATGCGGGCGGCCTCCTGCTGGCTGCGGGCGTAGTCGGCCTTGCCCTGGTTGCTCTGGACGGTGATGGCGATTTCGGATTCCGTCAGCAGGGTCTGCTGCTTGGCCTTGGCCTCCGCCTCCCGGAGCTGGCGCTCCTGCACGGCGGCCTTCTCCTGGCGGGTGTAGGTCTCCACCTGCTCCTCGGCGATCTGGCGGGAGCGGAGCTGGGTGAGGATCTGCTCGATCTGGCCGCCGGCGGAGCCGCTGGTGGGGGTGCCGATGAGGACCTCCTGGAGCTCGAGGTTGTACTGCTCGAACTTGGCCTTCATCTGGGTGCCGCTGAGCTCCTGGATGGCGCTGCGGTCCTGGATGAGCTGGATGAGCGTGCGGGTCTGGCCGATGTTCTTGAAGTAGGCGCTCACCATGGGGTCCAGGGTCTGCTCCACCAGGCGTTTGATGTCGCCGAAGCGCTGGATGACCAGGGGGGCCTTGCGGTAGTCGATGTGCACCACCACGGAAAGGGGCAGGCTGGGCTCGAAGGCGTCCTTGGTGATGAGGCTCACCTCGGAGAGGT
>CAYSXG010000530.1:0-2851 GCA_964434895.1 uncultured Solibacteraceae bacterium
CCGGGGGAGCCAGGGGGGGAGGGAGGGGGGGGGATTCGGGGTCTCGCTCATGGGAGGTCCCTTCCTAGGATCAACAGGGTACGGTCATCCCGGTTCTGTGTCTCAAAAGATGCGACGTCGCGGAAGACGGCCTCGGTGGCGGCCCGGGGGGAGCCGGTGCCCCAGACCCGGCCCAGCTGTTCCTTGAGACGCGGCAGGCCGTAGAGGGCCCCGCCGCGGTCCATGGCCTCCGTGAGGCCGTCGCTGTAGAGCACCAGCCACTCCTTCGGCCCCAGGCGGCCCTCCTCGACGCCCCAGTCCCTGGGGCCCGCGGGGCGCAGGCCCAGGCCCCGTCCGAAGGGGGCCAGCTCGCCGACGTCCTGGGGGCGGGAACCGCGCAGATGGAGGGCCGGGGGATGCCCCGCCCGGGCCAGGCGATAGGTCCCGTCCTCCTTCCATTCCAGCAGCGTGAGGGTGAGGAAGTCTCGGGGGCCCATCAGCTGGCGCAGGGCCCGGTCCAGGGCCTCGAGGATCTCCTCCAGGGGCTGGTCCACCCGCTGGGTGGCGAATTCCAGCAGGGCCGTGGCCTGGCTCATGTAGAGGGCCGCGGCCATGCCCTTCCCGCTCACGTCCCCCACCGCCGCCAGCCAACTGCCGGAGGGGCGCCGCTTCACCCAGAGCAGGTCGCCGCCGGTCTCCAGGGCCGGCTCCAGCCGGAGGGACATCTGGAAACCCTCCAGGTCCGGGGCCCGGCTGGTGATGAGGTTCTCCTGGATGCGCCGGGCGGTCTGGAGCTCCTGCTCGATGCGGCCCTGGTCCATGAGCCGGCGGTGCATGACGGCGGTCTCCAGCACGATGCTGGCGACGATGGCCGCCTCCCGCAGCAGTTCCCGGTCCAGGCGGCTGTAGTTGAGCTCCGAGTACTTGCCCCCCAGGAGCAGGGCGCGGTAGGGCTGGTCCTGCACGAGGACGAGCACCAGCACCTGCACCTCCAGGGCGTCCAGGTGACCGCGCAGCTCGGGGCCCTGCTCGCCCACCCAGTCCGCCTCGTCGGAGCCCAGGCCCAGCACCAGCTCCCGGTTCTCCCGGGCCAGCCGGAGGAGGGAGGGCGGGATGCGCAGCTTCCGCGGGGGGAGGGTCTCGCCGTCCACCTCCGCGGGGGGCAGGGGCAGGGCGTCCCCGTCGAAGGCGAGGACGTCCAGGCGGCTGGGCTTGAAGCCCTCCTCCAGCCCCTCCCGCACGCCCTGGAGGAGGGCCTCGGCGTTGAAGCGCTTCTTGCTCTCCCGGAGGCTGGCCAGGACGATCTCCCGGGCGCTCTGGAGGTCCCGGTGGAAGCGGCGCCGCAGGCCCTGGAGGAGGCGGCGCAGCATCCACCCGATGGGGAGGGCCGTGAGGCCCAGGATGGCCCCCATCCAGACCGGGGGGATGGACTGGAAGCCGTAGGCGAAGAGGGCCGAGATCCCCCCCAGGTAGAGGATCCCCACGGCCCCCAGGACCGTGAAATAGCTCAGCCAGCGCAGGATGGCCTTGCGTACGTCGAAGAGGCCGTGGCGCACCACGCCGTAGGCGAAGGCCAGGGGCAGGAGGGGCAGGGGGGTCATGAAGATCCAGGCCTGGCGCTGGAACAGGAGGCCCTCCCGGTTGCCCGGCAGACCCTGGAGCACCTGGTAGACGACGAAGTCCAGCAGGAGGGCCACGGTCACCCCCATGGCCGGGAGCAGGGCCCTCCGGCGCCTCCAGGGAAGGCGGAAGGCCCCCCACCAGAAACAGGCCACCCCGGCGCCCAGGGCCGCCAGGAAGACGGCGCTGAACAGCGAGAGCAGGAAGGGCTTCCTCAGGAAAGCCTGGAGGGCCGATTCCAGGGCCTCGAGGTCGAGGGTCCTGAACATCCCGTGGAGGGGCGGCCCGCCGTCGCCGAGGAAGGCCCCGCGCACGAGGAGGAAGAGCAGGACGGCCACGGAGAAGGCGTAGATCCCCTTGAGGAAGGCAGGGTTCTTCCGGAGCGGGAAGGGGTAGGGGAAGCGCAGGAAGAAGTGGAGCCAGAGGGGCGGAAAAAGGCTCGTGGCCACCACGGCGAGGCTGATCCGGATGACGAAGAGCCAGGGGGGCAGGTTGCCCAGGAACTGGCCGCTGCCCCGGAGGGAGAGGACCAGCACCACGACGCCCAGGTAGTAGAAATGGCGCGAGATCTTGCGCTGGGGCGAGGAGAGCACCACCACCAGGCCCAGGAGCCAGGCCGTCAGGCCGGAGATGAGGAGGATGAGGTGGGAGGTGTCGAAGGACTTCCGCAGCCGCACGGGAACCCGCAGGGTCTCCCCGCCCCGGGTGATGGTGTACAGGAGGACCCGCCCCTCGGGCTGCTCGTTGATCTGCCGCTGGGCCAGGCCGGTCCCCCGGTCGGAGGCCTCCACCTTCTTGCCCTGGATCTCCACCAGCACGTCCCCTTCCAGGAGGCCGGCCTGCTCCGCCACCCCGTCGGGGATGATCTGCGTGATGACCACTTGGGCGGGTCTTCCGGCCTGGGCCTTGCGGAGGGTCCATGAGCATTCGTCGTCGGAGAAGGCGTAGACCCACTGCTCCAGATAGAAAAAGCCCAAGGCCGCCACCAGGGCGATCAAGCTGGTGAGGACCAGCTTCCATCGGATGCGGGCGAGGGCGGGATTCAAGGGGGACCTGATGGGAAAGGAAAAGGGGGCCTGGCTGATCGTGGGGGGGCGTCGCCGGCTGGGGCGCTTCCTGGCGGAGGGGCTGGCGGGCGAAGGTCCCTTGGTGCTGACGAGTTCCGGGTCGTGGGACGGGGAGGACTGGGTGGCGGAGCTTTCCAAGTTCACCCAGGTGGGGTCCTTGGAGTGGGATGCGAAGGATCCCGACG
>CAYSXG010000531.1:0-2849 GCA_964434895.1 uncultured Solibacteraceae bacterium
CGGTTCAGCGCGGCGGCGGCACGGCCGGTGACGACGACGCGGCTGCCGTCCCGCAGCTTCTTGACCTTGCTGCCCGCCTTGCGGCCCCGCTTCAACGCCATCGGAAGCGGTTCCGCCTCGAGGAGTTCGCGTTCCAGCTGGACTTGGAGCGCCATCATCTCCCCTTTATCCTTCTCGTGATCGAAGCCGCACAGATGCAGGAAACCGTGGATCACCAGCGTCTCCACTTCGCGGCGGCGGCTCACGCCCAGCTTCTTCGCCATCTTGTCGGCGGTGGGAAGGCTGATGACGATATCGCCCAGATGGGGATAGGCGCCCAGCTCCGGTTCGGCGGGAAAGCTCAGCACGTCCGTGGTGACGTTCTTGCCGCGGTGTTCGCGATTGAGCTTCTTCATGCCTCGATCGTCGACATAGGTGATGGAAATGCCCTGCGCGTTCGGCGAAAGGCGATCCCTCAACGACCGGATCAAGCCACCAAGGGACTGCTCGCCGGGGCCACGAACTTTGCTGCGGCTCGCCCAATCAACCTGGAAGGAGGGGTTTCGCTCGGTCATGAGGGTTCTCCCTATAAGGGATGTCTAGCGGATACAGTATTTCGCTTAGGAGACGGAAAGTCAACGGCCCGTACCTAGACAATGCGATTTTTCGGCCATTTTTCATGACTTGTGTAGCGACTATTTTACAACTTGGACTTGGAACTTTCGACCCAGGTGCGGATCCCCTCTAACGACGCCGTCTTCTCATGGGTAGACCGGTTTTTTCTGGAGTCCAGGCCCCCCACCCTGTGATTCTGGGATCATGCGACCAGAGCTCCCCTCCGACCTGGGACCGCCCCTCAAGGCCTTCCTGCAACTGCTGGACCGTTGGAACCGGACCCACGCCCTCACCTCCCTGCCCCCCAAGGCCCGCTGGGAGGAGCTGGTCATCGACGCGGCGGCCCTCCTCCCCCACCTGGCCGCCCTCCCGGCCGGGTCCAGGGTGGCCGACCTGGGTACGGGGATGGGCAGCCCGGCCATGGTGCTGGCCCTGGCCCGGCCGGACCTGGAGATCATCGGGGTGGATTCCGCCGGTAAGAAAATGGCCTTCCTCCGTCAGGCCGCCCTCGAACTGGGGGTCCCCAATCTGAAGGCGGTCCATGGCCGCTTCGAGCAACTGGAACCCCTGGAGGCCGACGTCGGGGTGGCCAAGGCCCTGGCGGATCTGCCCATGCTGACGGCCTGGTGGGGAAGGCACGGCAGGGCCGGCGCACCCTTCTTCGCCCTCAAAGGCCCCGATTGGGAACGGGAGTCCCTCTCCGAGGGCTGGTCGATCCAAGCGCATCCCTACGAGCTCCCGACCCGCGGCGCCAGGACGGTGCTGGAGCTCCGGCGGGCATGAGAAAGGCCCCGCGGACGGGGCCTTTCTGGGGAACGCGGAAGGGCGCTACTTGGTCATCTTGCCGCCCGGCGCGACCTCTTCGAGGCTGCGGACGATGCGGACAGTGGCGGAGGTGTCGCCCGTGTTCACCACGAGGGCCTGACCCAGGTAGTGGTTGAAGGACTCGGTGTCCTTGCCGCGGGTGTCGCTGCCCACCGGCCAAGTCTTCTTGAGGTAGACGATCATCAGGTCACCGACCTTCAGCCCGTCGTTGCTGCCGCGGTCCACGATCATCATCTCGCCGAAGCCCGAGGACTCGCGGTGCTCGCGGGCCCAGATGATGGTGGCGGCGGGATCCTTCACCGCGACCGGATCATCCACGTCCTTGCGCAGCTCCAGGTTCTGGTTCGCGGGTTCGGTGAACTTGAGCAGGTGGTCGCCCACCTCCACGCCATCCAGCGAACGCTCGAGGACGGCCACCGCGCCCTTGGGGAGGACGTTGGTGACGCGGACGATGCCGCACTGCATCAGCACGTCGCCCATGACGCGGTTGCCTTCGGGGTGCCGGATCTTCTTGTCGGCCACCTTGACCACCACGAAACGATCGCCCACGCGCAGGCCCTGGTTCTCGCCGGCGTTCACGTACACCGTCTCGCCGTCGGCCAGGTACTGGCGGTCCTCACGGCGGTTGCCCGTGAGCATCAGAGCGCCCTTGTTCTTGTAGTAGGTCTCGGCGCCCTCGGGGGCCAGGATCGGCATCTTCAGGAAGTCCTGGAAGGCGAAGGCCAGCTCAGGGCGGCGGAGGGCGTTGAGGTCCACGCCGGTGCGGCCGGGAGGCAGGTTGCTCACGTCGCCAGGCGTCTCGCCCGCAGCGCCGCGTCCGGTATCGATCACGAGGGGGTCGCCGGGGTAGATCCAATGCGGATCCTTGATCCACTGGTTCAGCTCCCAGATCTGGGGCCACGAATAGGGATTGTTCAGGAACTTGCCCGAGAGATCCCAGAGGGTGTCGCCTTTTTGAACGATGTAGACCTGCGCGCCCTGAGGGGCCTGGGGTTCCTTGGGGTAGTCCCAACGGGAGAAGTGGGGCACCACTGTCACCGGTCCGGAATCCTGCGGCTGGGTATAGTCCTGGGCTGTCAGGTTATTGGCCGTGAATCCCGCCACCATGCAGAACACCGCGGCCGACAAGGCGCGGCGCGCGCGCAACCTGCTCACCTGCTGCCAATTGGGCTGATGCATTGAGTCCCCCGTTTTGCGGATTAAGGTGAACAGATTATATAGCCTCGACGCGGATCATGTCGGAAAAAAGAGTGAGTCGTCCAGCGAGTTCTTCCGGGTGGAGGCTTTCAAGGCGCTCCGTGGAGAAGCGCTCGACGGTGAAACTGGCCATGACCGAGCCGGCCAGTGTCGCTTGTTTGAGCGTGCCCAGGTCCATACGCTCAACCCGTGCCAAGTGCCCCAGGAAGCCTCCGGCGAAGGTGTCCCCGGCC
>CAYSXG010000532.1:0-2836 GCA_964434895.1 uncultured Solibacteraceae bacterium
CCCCCCACCTCCATGACGGTGTCCGAAATGGGTGCCAGCTTGGGGGAGGCCAGCTCCGGGCGCAGCCTCAGCTCCTCGGCCAGGTGGGGGGTGCGGGCTCGCACCAGGCGCGCCCCCTGCTGGACCTCCACCTCCCCGACCCGGCTGCCCAGGTCGTCCAGCAGTTGCAGGAGGGGCTGGGGCAGCGCATTCCCCAGGCGACGACGGAGTTCCTCCAAGGGAACGCCCGCGTCCAGGGAGCGGATGAGGGTATCCGGCCCCAGCCGGAAGCTCACCATGGCGTCCAGGGACTCCACTTCGGCCATTTGGGCCAGGCGGAGCAGGCGATGGGGGTTCTGGAACATGGGCGTGAGCAGTTCCAGCGTGGGCTGGATGACCAGGGGGGGCTCCGCGAGGAGGGGGGTCCAGTGCTGCTCGGTGCCTTTCACGTCCCTCAGGAGGTATTCGTGGGCCAGGGCCTGGCCGTGTTCGGTCAGGCAGAGGTGCTCCAGGGGGGCGTCCATGGAAATGAGGCCCATGCGGCGCAGGAAGGGGAGGAAGGCCTTCTGGGTGCGGGACTCGTCCAGGGGATGGAGGGTGCGCAGGAAGGCCAGGAAGGGCTGCACGGCCAGCACCTGGTCCTTGCGCTCCAGCAGGTGCTGCATCAGGAAGAGCCGGTCCTCGGCCGGGGGCATGCCCCAGGCCTTCAGGTCGTGTTCGAGGAGGCTGGCGAAGGTGCGCTCCGCCACCCAGCGGGGTGGATGGGCCAGGACGGCCGGGAGGAGGGTGTCCACCCGCCCCTCGCGGCTCCACAACAGACCCAGGCGGTGCAGCAGCGTGAACAGGAGGGTGGCGTCCTCCTCTTCCCCGAGCAGGACGTTGCGATGAAGAATCTGGCCGAGTTCCTTCTTGGCCGGAAGCCCTCCCTTCAGCACCCGGACCCCGGACATGCAGCGCAGGAGAACGCTGGTGAGGGCCATGGAAAACCCGAAGGGGGGGGCCGCTACCAAGTCCGCCGCGGAGCCTTCCTGGAAGCTGAGGGCCCCCTCGTCGAAGTCTGCCAGGGCGTCGGCCACGCGCTCGGCCACCACCCATCGCGCCTCGAAGGGAAGGATCAGCCCCAAATCCCGAAGCAGCTCCTCCTGGCGAGGGGCGGGAAGGGCGCCCGCCTCCACGAGATGCTTGAGGGCCAGGAGGGTCTCGCTCCCCAGATCCGCGAGGGTGTCCGTCAGGTGCCGATGGTCCTCCAGGTGGAACACCATGGTCTTCAGGAGGCGCTTGCGCCCTTCGGGCCCGTCCTCCCACCGCTGGGGAATGGGCAGCTTCCGCCTTTCGCAGATGCGTTGCAGCTGTTCGTCGCTGCAGTTGGAAAGGAGCTGGTAGTGGGAAAGCGGCATGGGGCCTCGCGGGAAGCGGGGTCTGTACGGATCTTCCAGTTTCTCATGGACCGCCCCATTTCACACGGCCAAAAAAGCCAGCGCCCCCGGGCGGGGGCGCTGGGTAGGGCGGGGACCGGCTACTGGGCGACTAGGGTGCCGACGCTGAGGGCGGCGGTCTGGGGGGCGCCGGTTTCGGGCAGGTAGTTGGCCTTGTTGGAGGTTCCGAAAACCAGGCTGACCGTCGTGTTCACCGGCACGATACCGGCCCTTAGGTCCAGGGCCACCCGAACCAGGGGGGCGCTCAGGGACACCGCGGGGGGGGCGGAGGGGCCGGCCCCTTTCTGGAACAGGCCCGCGGAAAGGGTGTCTCCCGAGGCCTTCGCGCTGAAGATCTGAGAGCCGGTGCCCAGATTGAAGGCCACGTTCTGCACCAGGCCCGCGTCGGTGGTGGCCACCTTGGCCCAGGTGACCTTGCTGGTGTCGGCATTCAGGGTGAAGGCCACCCCCCGGCCATTGGTGGCGGTGGGGCCCACCAGATCCAGCACGAGGTGGGTGCTGGTGGAAAGGGTGCCGTTCTTCACCAGGCGGAAGGTGCCGCTGGAGGGGTCCGTGTAGACCAGGGTGTCGGCGATGGTCTTGGGCGGGGGTGGGGGCGGATTGTTGGTACCGCCCCCACCCCCGCCGCAGGCGGCGAGAAGGACCAGGAGGGAGGAGCCGATCAGGGAACGATGAAGGGAGCGCATGGGAGTCCTCATCATAGACCGGCCAGCAGCAGGTCGAGGTCGAGATCGTCGACGATGCCGTCCCCGTTGAGGTCGGCGGTGGAATCGTTGGTGCCGTAGACCCGGGCAAAGTAGGCGAGGTCCAGGACGTCCACGCTGGAATCCCCGCTCAGGTCCCGAGTCCGAACCCGCAGGGTCGCGGCGGAGCTGGTGGTGAAGCCCCCGGGATTGGTCACCACCACGGTGATCTGGGCGGTGTCGTCGGCGCTGGTGAGCCCGCTGAGGGTCAGGGTGGTGGTGGTGGCCCCGGAAATGTCCACCCCGTTCTTCTTCCATTGGTAGGTGAGGGGGGCCACGCCGCTAGCCACCACGTTGAAGGTGGCCGATCCTCCCACCAGGGTCGAAACGTTGGCTGGCTGGGTGGTGATGGTCGGCGCGGCCGGCGGGATGACCGTGAGGACGGCGAAATTGCTGGTGACACTGCCCGCGGCGTTGGTGACGGTGACCCGGTAGGTGGACCCGTTATCGGCCTGGGTGGTGGCGGGGGTGGTGTAGCTGGCCGAGGTGGCCCCGGAGATGGAGCCGGTACCGTTCTTCTGCCACTGGTAGGTCAGGGGGGCGGTGCCCGTGGCGACGACCGAGAAGGTGGCCGTGGCCCCGAAGGCCACGCTGAGGTTGGGCGGCTGGGGGGTGATGGTGGGAGCGACGGGCGGGGTCACGGTGAGATCTCTCACCGGCGTGGACCAGCCGACCGCC
>CAYSXG010000533.1:0-2833 GCA_964434895.1 uncultured Solibacteraceae bacterium
CTGGCGGATCCGGCCAGCCTCCAGGCCGTGCGCGCCTTCGGCGCCACCCCCGTGATCGGCAGCGCCCTGGTGCAGGAGCTCCAGTCCGGCACCTCCCTGCGCGAGGCCCTGGACGGGCGGCGGTAGGGCACCAAGGAACGATCGCTCGGACAAAAAACCGCATTTGAAACCGCGAATCCACGCGAAGGCGCTTTGTGCGTGCGCGAATGCCGAATGGGCTTTCCCCAGGGGTAGTCCTAAAGGCATTTTGGGATTTCATGCATTTGTACACTGCTGGATGGAAGGCCCTGGGTCGAGCCAAGCGGGGCTCGGCTAATTCCTGGACCTTTGCGTTCCGCCCGGCCCGATGGTGAAATCATCCCGCGGAGGTGCGGTATGAGGGCGAAGCAGGAGCGAAGTCCCACCACGCGTAGCGCGGCCCCGAAGGGGTGCCGCACAGGGAGGCTCCGCCGCCATGAGCGAAGCGAGTGGGAGTGCGCACTGCGCACGTTCGGCGGAGGTGCGGCATGAGGGCCCTCATCAAGTCCAAGCGGGAGGAAGGCATCTGGATGACCACGGAGGCCCCCGTGCCCGAGGTGGGGGTGCACGACGTGATGATCCGCATCCGCAAGAGCGCCATCTGCGGGACGGACGTCCACATCTACAACTGGGACGAATGGAGCCAGCGGACCATCCCCGTGCCGATGGCGGTGGGCCACGAGTACTTCGGCGTCGTGGAGCGGGTGGGCGAGGAGGTGGAGGCCTTCAAGCCCGGGGAACGCGTGAGCGGGGAGGGACATCTCACCTGCGGCTTCTGCCGCAACTGCCGGGCCGGCAAGCGCCACCTCTGCCGCAACACCGTCGGCGTGGGCGTGAATCGCCCGGGCAGCTTCGCCGAGTACCTGGTGATCCCCGCGGAGAACGTGTACAAGATCCCCGACAACGTGCCGGACGAACTGGCGGCCATCTTCGACCCCTACGGCAACGCCGCCCACACGGCCCTGAGCTTCGACCTGGTGGGCGAGGACGTGCTCATCACCGGCGCGGGGCCCATCGGGGTCATGGCCGCGGCCATCGCCCGCTTCTGCGGGGCCCGCCACGTGGTCATCACGGATGTGAACGACTACCGGCTGGCCCTGGCCAAGAAGATGGGCGCCACGGCGGCGGTGAACGTGGCCCAGAAGGAGCTCCGGCAGGTCATGCAGGACCTGGACATGGCCGAGGGCTTCGACGTGGGCCTGGAGATGAGCGGCAACGGCCGCGCCTTCCGCCAGATGCTGGACGTCATGAACCACGGGGGACGGGTGGCCATGCTGGGCATCATGCCCGGGGAGGAGGCCATCGACTGGTCCAAGGTGGTCTTCAAGGGCCTCGAACTGAAGGGCATCTACGGCCGGGAAATGTTCGAGACCTGGTACAAGATGACCGCCATGCTCCAGAGCGGCCTGAACCTGAGCCCCATCATCACCCACCGCTTCGCCATCCAGGACTTCCAGAAGGGCTTCGACGCCATGAGGAGCGGCCAGAGCGGGAAGGTGATTTTGGAGTGGTAGACGCGATGGGCTCACCCCGTGACCCGCTCGCATAGGACGCCGTTCGGAGTCATCGGAAAAGCAAATGAAAACCGGTTATGAACGGTGATGAACGGTGAGGACCTGCGGGCCGAATTCTGCGTCATTTCATCACCGTCCATCACCGGTTCATCTGCGGTGGGCATGCGTGAAACCGCGAAGGTCTTCCGGATCAACCGGGTGGGAAGTCAGCTCGGCATTCGCGTAAGCGCGAAGCGCGTTCGCGTGGATTTGCGGTTTCGACCGGGGCTTTTCATGCTCAGATATCCGCGGCGAGGTTGGCGAGGGGGACCTGGGTGCCGGGGCGGAGGGGGCGGAGGTTGGGGTTGCG
The DNA here is from genome assembly GCA_964434895.1 of uncultured Solibacteraceae bacterium. Classification (GTDB taxonomy): domain Bacteria; phylum Acidobacteriota; class Holophagae; order Holophagales; family Holophagaceae; genus CAYSXG01. The sequence goes on from CAYSXG010000533.1 coordinate 1,882, forward strand.
GCGGAGGGCCTCGGCGTAGGCGCCTTCGGCTTCGGCGGACCGGCCGGAGGCTTCCAGAAGGCGGCCCTTGAGGAACCAGAGGCGGCCGTCCCAGGGCCGGGCGGCGAGTTCCCGCCCGAGGGCTTCGAAGGTTTCGGCGAGTCCTTTCCGGGGGGACCCGAGGGCGGCGACGAGGGCCCCCTCCCCCTGGGCGAGGATGCTTTCGGGGGAGGGGGGCAGGGCCCGCAGCAGGCCTCTTGCCCTTTCCAGGGCCGCCTCCGGGGGCCGGCCCAGGCGCAGGGCGGCGCGGGCCTCCAGGAGGGCCACCAGGGCCAGTCCCTGGGCGGCCTCCGGGAGATCCGGGCGCAGGGTCCGGGCCTTTTCGCCGTGGAGGGCGGCTTCCTCCAGGGCGCCGCCGGGATCCAGACCCCGGTCCAGGCGCCAGCGGGCCCCCTGGATCAGGGCCTGAAGGGCGCAGACGCGGGCCTGGTAGGAATTGGGGTTGAGCTGCAGGGCCTGTTTGAGCACGGCTTCGGCCCGGCCCAGGTGCCCCGTGGGGTCCTCTCCCCGCCAGGCGGCGTCCTCGGCCAGGAAGACCAGGACCCGGCCTAGGCCCGTGAGGTGGCCTACCCAGGAGCGCAGGCCGTTGCTCTCCTCCAGGTAGCGGGCCGCCCGCTCCAGGCTGGCCCGGGGATCGAGGCCGAAGTAGAGCTCGTACTGGCCTTCCAGGGCGTGGCAGTTGCCCAGGCTGTCCAGAAGGAAGTCGTGGAGGCGGGGCTGGAGAAGGGCCCGCTCCAGGGCCCCTTCGGCGGCCCTCCGGGTCGGGCGGGGATCCCGGCCCCGGAGGTACTCCTCCTCGGCCTTGGAGCGCCTGGAGGTCCCCAGGTTGTTGAGGAGCGGCTCGGTGTCGGGGTGGCGTTGGCGCACCGGTCCGGCCGACGCGAAGGCCCGGTCCTCGTCCGCGAAGCCTCCG
>CAYSXG010000534.1:0-2827 GCA_964434895.1 uncultured Solibacteraceae bacterium
CCTTCCTCCTTCCGGCCCTCCTGGCCCAGGCGCCGGCCTCGCCCCAGGACCTGCTCCAGCAGGCCCGGGCCCTTTGGACGGGCCAGGGGGATCGGGAGGGGGCCCTGGCCAAGCTGGAGCAGGCGGTGGCGGCCCTGACCGCCTCTGGGCCCCCCGCGGCCGCCCGCAGGACCCTCTGCGAGGCCTACAACCTGATGGCGGTGGTGGAGGACCGCAGCAGCGCCCAACGGGCCAACGTGCCCCAGCGCTTCCAGAGCATCCTGGACCTGGATCCGGACTTCGTGCCGGAACGCTCCATTACGCCGCCCCGCCTCCTGGCCCAATTCGAAAAGGCCCGGGAGGCCCGCTTCGCGCGGCTGGAGGCGGACTTCCAACCTTCCGGAGGCAGCCTCAGCCTGGACGGGAAGGCCCTCGAAGCGGCCCCGAACTGGATCCTGCCGGGCAAGCACCAGTTCGTCTACGCCCGTCCAGGCTACAGGACCGAAGAGGCCGCCGTGGACCTGGCCCTGGGCTCCCTCAACAAGGTGGCCCTGAACCTCGTCCGCACCTCCTCCACCATCCAGTTCCTCAGCCACCCGACGGGGGCGGAGGTGTTCCTGGACGGCCGGAGCCTGGGGCGGACCTCGGGCAAGGCGGGCCCCGGGGCCCAGGAGAGCGCGGACAAGCTGGGGGTGCCCCTGGGGGAGCTGAGCGGCTACTTCCTGCTGCAGGACCTGGCCCCGGGCAAGCACCTCCTGGAGCTCCGCCTGGACTGCCACCAGACCCAGCGCTTCACCCTGGGGGAGAACCTTCTGAACCCCCCCGACGACCACATCCTCCAGCCCGTCAAGCTGCCGGCCGCCCAGGGCCTCCTGACGGTGACGAGCCCCTTCAAGGGAGGAGAGGCCTTTTTGGGGGATCAACCCCTGGGGGCCTTGCCCCTCCAGCAGAAGGCCGTCTGCCCGGGCTCCTACCTGCTTTCGGTGCGCTTTCCGGCCGGCGGCTTCACCGCTCCCGTGGAGGTGGCCGACGGCCAGCAGCTCCGCCTGGAGGCCCGCCCCAAGCCCCGCCTGGCCTTCCTAGGCATCGAGGGGGAGGGGGACTTCCCAGGCCGGACCGGGCTGGAAGCCCAGTTGGCCCAGCTGGGGGCCAAGCTCCAAAGCCTGGCCTTCCTGCCCCGGCCGGCGGGGGAGTCCGCCGAGGCCTTCGTCGCTCGACTGCGGGGGGGCCGCGAGGCGGAGCTCCTGCTTTCGGCCCGCACGGTGAACGCCGGCGGGGCCACCCTGGTGGAGCTGAGGCTGGCCACCTTCGACGGCCTGGAGGAGCCGCTGCTCGTGAAGCCCCTGGACCAGGAGCCCCTGAGGGAGCTGCTGGCCCTGCTGGAATCGCCCCTTGCGGTGAGCGAGGCGGGCTTTGAGGCCCAGTTCCTGGACGTCCCGGGGGAGCCGGGCCCCTGGGTGCTGAGGGCCGACGAGGCCCTGCGGAAGGCAGGCCTGGTGGTGGGCCGCCCCGTCACCCACGCCGACGGCAAGGCCGTCCCCACGGTGGCGGCCCTTCGGGCCCAGGCCGCCGCGGCCACCTCTTCGAGTCTCAGCCTCACCCAAGAGGGGCGCACCTTCCAGGTGCCCCTGGTGCAGAAGGGTGTGCAGCTTCCCCTGACCTCCCCGTCCATCAGCTACCCCCGCGCCGCCGCGGAGTTCCGGCTCCGCATCGCCGGCGCCCAGGGAGAGGAGGCGGGGTTGCTGCGGCTGAACCTGGCCCAGGTGCTCCTGCACTACCGAAAGGTGGAGCGGGCCCTGGAGGTGCTGCGGGAGGCCAAGCTCCAGGCGACCACGGGCATCAGCCAGGGCACCGTGGCCTACCTCACGGGCCAGTGCCTGACCCGGCTCGGCGGGGTTTACACCACGGAGGCGATCCAGGCCTTCCAGCAGGCCCAGCGCAGCCCCGGAGCCACCCTCGGAGGCCCCGACGGCCTGCGGGTGGAGCCCTTGGCCAAGGCAGCCCTGGCAGAGCTGCAGGCCCCCTAGGCCGGGAGGATCCGGCGCTCCTTAAGCCCGTGGCGTCGATACGTTTCGGATCTCCTCATCGCGAGTCGTGGTCTTGATGACCGAACGTCCCGTGATGGCTGGCTCCACGAAAGTGGTCCAGTGGTCTTCTGCAAAGTGGCTCGGTCGAGGAGGGTCCCTGACCCGAGGCTGAACGTGTGCCGGAGGGTTTGCTCCTTCGGCCCTAAGGCAGGCCCCAAGATGCTCCGATTCCGCCCCGTGCTCCTTCTTCTTCTCCTGGCCCTCGTTTCGGGGCTGGAATTGGCCTGCGGTGGGGGCGGCTCCCAAGGGGGGGGCGGGAACCCGCCACCGGTGGCCCTTCCGGTGATCCGGAGCTTCGCCGCCAATCCTCCTCAGATCGCGGCGGGACAGTCCACCACCCTCAACTGGGCGGTAGAAGGGGCCACCAGCCTCAGCCTGGACCCTGGCACTCCAGTCCTCACGGGGAACCAGCTTCCGGTCATCCCTGGAACCACCACCATCTATACCCTGACGGCCCGCAATGCGGGCGGGTCGGTTCATGCCCAGGCGACGGTGACGGTGAATCCGGCCATCGCGGTGAGCGTGAGCCCCTCCAGCGCGAGTCTGGATACGGATCAGACCCAGGACTTCAGCGCCACGGTGACGGGGGCGGCCAACGGGGCGGTGATCTGGAGCGTGGTGGAGACCGGGGGTGGCAGCATCACGAGCGCGGGACAGTATACGGCGCCGTCGGTGGCGGGGACCTACCACGTGCTGGCCACCAGCTTGGCCGACCCCGGCAAGAGCGCCCAGGCCCAGGTGACGGCAAGCAGGGAGGAAGC
>CAYSXG010000535.1:0-706 GCA_964434895.1 uncultured Solibacteraceae bacterium
CGCGCGCGGCGAGGAGGACGCCGGGGCCCAGGTCCATCTGCTGCAGGTCCACGGAGGCGAGTCGGAAGAAGAAGCGCGGCATGGGTCCACCTAATCGGCCGGTGGGCGGGGGAGTGATAGCCTGGGCCTTTCGGAGCCCCTATGTCGCGATCTTCCTGGGGAGCCGGCACCCTCGCCATCCATGCCGGGAAGGCCCACAACCCTACGCGGGCCATCACGACGCCCATCTTCCAGACCTCGGTGTTCGAGCTCCTGGAGAACGCGGAGGGGGCGGAATCCGCCGCCAGCGTGGCGCCGCCGAACTTCGACACCCGGTGGGGGGAGGCGCGAGTCCAAAGGCATGCGCCAGACTGTGAACTTCTGGTTAGCCCAGAGGAACAGGTGTTGGCTGGCGGTGTAGAAAACGCCTTGCGGTGTGATGGTGACGCTCCAAAGTTCACCAAAATTAAGAGCCGAGGAGGGGAGGTGTGAAACCAGCGAGATAAACGTCTTGCCGCCCTGAGAGTCGGTATCCAGGTAGCCCAGTTCGTTCACGCCGCCCACATATACCCGGTCATGTTCGTCAACGGCCAATGCACGCACGTGCGCGGCATGAGGGATTGGAATTCCCCACCAGGTTTCCCCATCGACTTCCAGAACCTGATCCCAGTTCCCACAATAAAACAGGCCAGGAGAGTCTTGCACCGCGACCGTGTTCTGAGCGCAA
>CAYSXG010000535.1:716-2827 GCA_964434895.1 uncultured Solibacteraceae bacterium
AGGCCTTCGTTCCCGGGGGGAGCCACCTGGTGGCCCCGGCGGCCCTCTACCTGGGCACCGAGCAGCTCTTCCGCCGCTGGGAGCGGACCCGGGGGCTGAGGGTGACCTGGATCCAGCGCACCCTGGACCTGGGGGAATGGGAGGCGGCCTTCGGGCCGGACACCTCCCTCGTCTGGCTGGAGACCCCTTCCAACCCCACCCTCGCCATCACCGACCTGGCGGCGGTGGCCCGGCTCGCCCGGGCCCGGGGCATCCGCACGGTGGCGGACAACACCTTCGCCTCCCCCCTCCTCACGCGGCCCCTGGAATTGGGGATCGATCTTTCGGTGAGCAGCGCCACCAAGTACCTCGGCGGCCATTCGGACCTGGTGGCCGGGACCCTCGCGGGCTCCGAAGCGGATATCGCGGCCTGCTGGCAGGTGGCCAAGGTGCTGGGCCCCACCCTGGATCCCTTGGCAGCCTGGCTGCTCCATCGGGGGATCAAGACCCTTCCTTTGCGCCTGAAGCAGGCCTGCGCCAACGCCGAAGCCCTGGCCCGGTGGCTGGCGGAGCGACCCGAGGTGAGCCGGGTGGACTATCCAGGCCTGCCCACCCATCCCGGCCACGAGGTGGCCGCGGCCCAGATGCGGGAGGGCTTCGGGGCCATGCTGAGCCTGGAGCTGGCGGGGGGCCTGGAGGCCGGGAGGCGCTTTTCCGAATCCCTGGACATCATCACCCGGGGGGTCAGCCTCGGCGGGGTGGAGAGCCTCATCCAGCACCCTGCGTCCATGAGCCATCTGCGGACGCCCCCGGAGGTCAAGCGGGCCCTGGGCATCAGCGACGGCCTGCTGAGGCTCTCGGTGGGCATCGAGGAATTGGAGGACCTGCGGGCCGACTGCGTGCGCGGATTCGAGGCCGTCGGGGGATAATGGGCCCATGGAGCTCTGGATCAACGGGGAGCGCCGAGAGACCCCGGACCTTCCCACGGTGGCGGACCTGGCCGCCTGGATGGCCCTACCGGCCTTCGGCAGCGCCATCGAGCTGAACGGGCGGGTCATCCGCCGGGCCGAGCACCCCTCCACGCCCCTCCGGGGCGGGGATCGCCTGGAAGTGGTGCGGCTGGTGGGCGGGGGTTGATTACTGGAGCGTGAAGTTGGCGGTCCCGTTGAGGGTCGTGGGGTCCGTGGAGGGCCGGATCCTCACCCGCACCCGGGCCGCGTAGGTGCCCGCCGGAAGGTTGGAGATGCTCACGGTCTGGAGGTTCGTGCCGCTGAAGCTGCCCTGGTAGTAGCCGCCGGGACCGAAGACCTCCACCCACATCCCCGTGCCGCCGTTGAGGCTCAGGGTCCGGGGTCCCGAGGCGGCCTGGGTGAAGCGGAAGGCCTGGAACTGGTCCTTTTCGTAGTACTGGGCCGTGCCCTCCCGGAAGACCAGGGACCCGCTTCCGGGCAGGGCCTTCCAGAGCCGCGGGCCGGAGAAGTAGGCAGAGGTGGGTTCGGGGATGCTTTCCTGGCCCCGCTCCCCTACGGCCGCAGTCCACTGGGAAGCGCTGAGGCCCGGTTTCAGGCCCGAGAGGTAGGTGGGGTAGCAGGCGAGGGCGGAGGCGGTGTAGTTCCCGACGCCTTCAGCCTGGGGCGTATTGGAGCGGAGGGCGGCCCAGAGGCTGGAGAGGCCGGTGGCGTTTCCGCCCAGGGCGTTCTTCCAGAGGCCCCAGAGGCTCACGGCCACGGAACCCCGGGTGAATTCCCCTCGGTCCCCCACGGCGATCTGGTCGTGGCGGGAGAGATCGAAGGCCTCCACCTGGAGGTTCCCGTGGGTGTCGAAGTAGCTGTCCAGGAGGCGGCTGTCCCCCAGGGTGGCGCCCGCCAGGAAGTCGCAGAAGCCCCCCAGGAAGGCCGCGGAGGCCTCGCTGGCGCGGTAGCGGCTGACGCCGGTGTTGTCGCTGTCCCGGCGGAGCAGGGACAGGCTCGAGGAGCCGTCCTCCCGGGCGCCGTAGTCGGCGAAAAGGAGGTGGTTGAAAGTCTCCTGGATCACGCCGTCGTCGAATTCGTCCCCTTCGACGATATCCCCGGGTACTCCGGACTGGCGCCCGGCAAAGGCCCCGGTGAAGACGGCCCGGCCGGAGCTGAGGC
>CAYSXG010000536.1:0-2819 GCA_964434895.1 uncultured Solibacteraceae bacterium
GACTGGGGATGACGGGGTCCCCGCTCTGGGACGGGGGGCGGGGGTGCGATTCCCGCTTGCTCTCCGCGGGGACCCGCGGTAGGATGGGAGTTCGTTTGACGGGAAAGCCCGAGGGACTTTCCGGTTCTTTGCGACGCCGCGGATATGGCGGAATTGGTAGACGCGCTAGTTTCAGGTACTAGTGATCTTACGGTCGTGGGGGTTCGAGTCCCTCTATCCGCACCACCCATCGGGCCGCTCAGCGGCCCGATGCATTGAAAACCACGGGCGCTTGACCCCCTTCAAGCTGGACCCCCTTCCGGTACGGGACTGGACGGCGGGTGACGGGACGAACCTCCCGAAAAGGAGCCTCCATGGCCCTGAGCACCGAACAGAAGACCATCATCATCGACGACTTCAAGCAGCACGCCACGGACACCGGCTCCCCGGAGGTCCAGGTGGCCCTGCTCACCAAGCGCATCAACGACCTCACCGAGCACTTCAAAACCCACACCAAGGACTACCACAGCCGCCGCGGCCTGATGATCCTGGTGGGCCAGCGTCGCCGCCTTCTCGACTACCTCAAGAAGAAGAGCAAGGAGCGCTACGCCAAGCTCATCGAGCGCCTCGGCCTGCGCCGCTAATCAGGCTCGAGCCCTGAACCCTGAGCAAGGCCCGCACTGCGGGCCTTCTCTATATCCCTCAGGACCCAAGACTCAGGACTCCTCCCCCATGGACCCCCTGCCCATCCCCGAGGACCCGAACCCCTACCGCGTCGAATCCCGGCGCCTGGTCTACGACTGCCCCTGGATCCGGGTGCGGGAGGACCGGGTCGCCCACCGCGGCGGGCACCGCAGCATCTACGCCGTCACGGGTTTCCGCCGCACCGCCTGCGGCGTGCTGGCCCTGGACGGGGAGGACAACGTGGTCCTGGTGGGCCAGTGGCGCTACCCGCTGGAGCAGTACTCCTGGGAATTGCCCGAGGGCGGGGGGGACGACCACGAAAGCCCCTTCGAGGCCATCCGGCGGGAGCTGCGGGAGGAGGCGGGCCTGGAGGCCCGCTGCTGGGAGCCCCTCCTCTTTGCCCACCCCTCCAACAGCTCCACCGACGAGGAGATCTTCCTCTTCCTGGCCACGGAACTCTCCGAATCCACCTTCCCCGCCGAGGCGGACCCCGACGAGGAGCTGAGGGTGCTTCGGGAGCCCTTCGCCCGCTGCCTCGCCCGGGCCCTGGCCGGGGAGATCAGCGACGGCCCCACCGTACTGGCCCTCCTGGCCCTCCAGGCCCGGCGCAGCGGCGCGGCCGCCCCCATGCCGGCGGCCCTCGCCGAACGATTCTTCCAGCGCCCCCAGGACCATCCCTCCCTCGGCCGCGCCCGGTGGGGCCTGGCCTTCCCGGAAGCCTGAAGCCGCCCCATGATCCTCTCCCTCCACCCCGTCACGCCCCAGCAGCGGCAGCTCGAGCGCATCGCGGAGCTGCTGCGCAAGGACGGCGTCATCGCCTACCCCACGGACACCCTCTTCGGCCTGGGTTGCCTGGCCAGCCGCAAGAAGGCCGTGGACCGCATCCTCGACATCAAGCGGCGGGACGCGAAGAAGCCCATGAGCGTCCTTTGCGCGGACATGGAGATGCTCTGCCGCTTCACCCGCCACCTCGACACGCCCACCTTCCGCCTCCTCAAGCAGATGTTCCCGGGCCCCTACACGGCCCTGCTCCCCGCCAGCCGCGAGGTTCCGCGCTACCTGGAGTCCAAGGGCAAGGCCCATCCGGTGGTGGGCCTGCGCATCCCTGACCACCCCTTCTGCCTGGCCCTCGCCAAGCTCCTGGGCGAGCCCATCATCACCACCAGCGCCAACCTCAGCGGCGAACCCACCCTGAACACCGCCTGGGAGATCGAAGAGGAGCTGGGCCACGCCCTCGACTGCGTCGTCGACTGCGGAACGCCCCTGGGGGAGGGCAGCACCATCGTGGACCTCACCGGCGAGGAGCCGGTCCTGGTGCGGGAGGGCGCCGGGGCCTGGCCGCTCTGAGCTTCAGGCGTCAGAAGGAATTTCCTTCAGAACGCGACTCCTGCTAGCTTCGGGGCACACACCCCGAGGAGGATCCATGAATGGGCCCATCCGCCTGTGGAAGATCGCGGTCGCCCTGCTGTTCCTGGCCGGGGCGGCCGCCTTCGCCACGGACCCGCCGAAGAACCCCATCGCCCCCGCCAAGATCTTCGAAGACCCCATCGGCAAGTATGTGGAGGGCAAGGCGGGCAAGGCCGCCATCCTGCTGATCCACGGCATGGGATCGGGCAAGGACGCCTGGATCGCGCCGGCGGGCTCGGAGTACGGGGCCGGGGACTGGTACTACGATTGGCCCTCGCCGCCCCCCCACTACCGGGTGGAGAACCACCAGACGCCCGGCGTGGGCGTCCACAAGGTGGGCCTGTCGGACCGGGACCAGGCCGCCGCCAACCACAACAACTGGTTCGACTTCCTCGCGCGGCAGGGCTACACCGTGGGCACCTGGTCCCAGCCCCTGCCCATGTTCAACGACGCCTACGCCAGCGCCGAAGTGGCCTTCACGGAATTCCTGCGCCGCACAGGCACCCGCCCGGTGATCCTCGTCTGCCATAGCCGCGGCGGCCTCATCGCCCGCAAGCTGCTGCTGGACCACGGGTCCCAGGGCCGCGTGAAGCAGCTCGTGACCCTGCACTCCCCCCACCAAGGCAGCATGTGGTGCGAGGCCGTGAAGGAGGTGCGCAAGGCCTACCACACCCTCACGGCCAAGGGCGTGAAACTGCCCTTCCCCCAGATCCACGACAAACCGATGAGCCCCGTGGACTCCCAAAACA
>CAYSXG010000537.1:0-2819 GCA_964434895.1 uncultured Solibacteraceae bacterium
AGGAGCTGGCGCGCACCATCCCCGGGTGGCCGATCGGGGTGGCCACGGTCCGGGCCTCGTCGAGGCGGGAGGCCGGGCCCCAGGTGGCCACGGGGATACCCAGCCTGGAGAGGGCCTGGCCGAAGCGCTCCCGGTCCTCGGCGTCCAGGATCGTGCGGTGGGGCGTCCCCAGCAAGGGCACCCGGGCCGCCTCCAGGCGCCCCGCCAGCTTCAGCGGCGTCTGGCCCCCGAACTGCGTGAAGACCCCCAGGAAGCGGCCGGCGGCGGACTCGCGGTCCACCACCGCCTTCACGTGCTCCCACACCAGGGGCTCGAAGTAGAGGCGGTCCGAGGTGTCGAAGTCCGTGCTCACGGTTTCGGGATTGCAGTTCACCAGGATGGCCTCCACGCCGCTGCGGCGGATGGCCTCCACCGCCTGCACGCAGCAGCAGTCGAACTCCACGCCCTGGCCGATGCGGTTGGGCCCGCTGCCCAGCACGACGGCCTTGGGGCGGTCCGTGGGCGGGGCCTCGGAAGAGCCCGTCGTCGGAGAATGGGCCTCCGCCTCCCAGGTCTGGTAGAGGTAGGGGGTCTCGGCGATGAATTCCCCGGCGCAGGTGTCCACGCGCTTGGCCGCCGCGCGCAGGCCCGCATCCTCCCGCCGGCGCAGCACCTCCTCCTCGCTGGCCCCGCAGAAGGCCGCGATCTGGGCGTCGCTGAAGCCCGCGCGCTTGGCCTTCTCCAGCAGCTCCGCGGGCAGGCGGTCGACGCCGAAGCCCCGCAGCCGCCCCTCCAGCACCACGATCTCCTCCATCTCCCGGAGGAACCAGGCGGTGATCTTCGTGAGACGGTGCAGCTCCTCCACCGTGTGGCCGGCCTTGAGGGCCTGATAGAGCCAGAAGATCCGCTGGGGGCCAGGAATGAGAAGGTGCTCCTTGAGGCGGGTCAGGTCCAGCTTGCCGTCCAGGGCCCCGGCGAGGCCGGGATGGCCCTCCTCCAGGCTGCGCAGGCCCTTCTGCAGGGCCTCCTGAAAGCTCCGTCCGATGGCCATGACCTCGCCCACGCTCTTCATCTGCGTGCCCAGCTCCGCCTTGGCCTGGGGGAACTTCTCGAAGGTGAAGCGGGGGATCTTCACCACCAGGTAGTCGATGACCGGCTCGAAGGCCGCCTTGGTGCGGCCCGTGATGACGTTGGGCAGCTCCCACAGCCGGTAGCCCAGGGCCAGCTTGGTGGCCACCCAGGCGATGGGGAAGCCCGTCGCCTTCGAGGCCAGCGCGGAGCTGCGGCTCACGCGCGGGTTCATCTCGATCACGACGAGGCGACCGTCCTCGGGGTTCACGGCGAACTGGATGTTGGAGCCGCCGGTCTCCACGCCCACCCCACGGATCACCGCGAAGGCCGCGTCCCGCATGCGCTGGTACTCGGGGTCCGTCAGCGTGAGGCAGGGCGCGACGGTGATGCTGTCCCCGGTGTGGACCCCCATGGGATCGAGGTTCTCGATGCCGCAGACCACGATGCAGTTGTCGTCGAGGTCCCGCACCACCTCGAGCTCGAACTCCTTCCACCCGAGGATGCTCTCCTCGATGAGGAGCTGCCGCGTGGGGGAGAGGTCCAGGCCCCGGGCGCAGATGGTCTCGAACTCCTCCACGTTGTAGGCGATGCCGCCGCCGCTGCCCCCGAGGGTGAAGGAGGGCCGGATGATGGCCGGGAAGCCCGTGATGGCCAGCAGCTCCCGGGCCTCCGCCATGGAGTGGGCGAAGCCGCCCCGGCAGGTCTCCAGGCCCAGCTCGTCCATGAGCAGCTTGAAGGCCTTGCGGTCCTCGCCCCGCTCGATGGCCGCGGGCTGGGCCCCGATGAGCTTCACGCCGTGGGCCTCCAGGAGGCCCGACTGGTGGGCGTCCATGGCCAGGTTGAGGGCGGTCTGTCCCCCCACCGTGGGCAGGATGGCGTCGGGCCGCTCCTGGAGGATCACCTTCTCCAGCACCGCGAGGGTGAGCGGCTCGACGTAGGTGGCGTCGGCCCGGGAGGGGTCCGTCATGATGCTCGCGGGGTTGGAGTTCAGCAGGATCGTGCGGATGCCCTCCTCCCGCAGCGCCTTGAGGGCCTGGGTACCCGAATAGTCGAATTCGCAGGCCTGGCCGATCTGGATGGGCCCCGAGCCGAGGACGAGGACGCTGTGGATATCGGTGCGCTTAGGCATGGAAAAACCTTTGGATGGAACCGCAGATTACGCAGATGACGCAGATTCGGATTCCGCAGAGCCCTTCTGCGTAATCTGCGAAATCTGCGGTTTCAGGTTCATTTCCGGTTCTCTTCGAGCATCGTCACGAAGCGGTGGAAGGCGTTGCGGGCGTCGTGGGGGCCCGGGCTGGCCTCGGGGTGGTGCTGCAGGGAGAAGATGGGCAGCTTCTTGTGGAGCAGGCCCTCCACCGTGTCGTCGCTGAGGTGGCGGTGGGTGACCTCCACGTCCGGAGGAAGGGAGGCCTCGTCCACGGCAAAGCCGTGGTTCTGGGCCGTGATCTCCACCCGCCCGGTGGTCAGGTCCAGCACCGGCTGGTTGGCGCCGCGATGGCCGAACTTCAGCTTGAAGGTGCCCCCCCCGAAGGCGTGGCCCAGCAGCTGGTGGCCCAGGCAGATGCCGAAGACGGGGCGCTGGCCGACGAGGCGGGCCACCTCGGCCTGCATGCCCGGCAGGGCCGCCGGGGCCCCGGGGCCGTTGCCGAGGGAGACGCCGGGGAAGCCCGGGGCCAGTTCCACCGATCCATTGAGCGGCGGAATGTCGACAACGTTGACCTGATCCAGCTCCACTGCCTTGTCGATCCCCAAGAGTGGGAGACGGC
>CAYSXG010000538.1:0-2808 GCA_964434895.1 uncultured Solibacteraceae bacterium
AGGGGGACGCAAGGAAACCTGATATTTTACTTCAAGGCCCTGATCACCTGGAAGGGGGCGAAGCTGCCGGACGCCGAATTGAAGATCCGCCCCGAAGCCGAAACCCCGGTGGAGGACCCGGAGGCCATGGAGACCATCCTGGAGGCCCTGGGCTACGAGCCCGTCCTGCGGATGCTCAAGTCCCGGGCGGTGTGGGAGCGGGAGGAGCTGGTGGCCTGCCTGGATGAGACTCCCTTCGGCTCCTTCCTGGAACTGGAAGGGGATCCCCAGGCCATCCGCCTGGCCATGGAGGGCCTGGGCCTCAACGCCTCCCACATCGAGCGGCGCAGCTACCCCACCCTGTGGAGGGAGGGGCAGGGCTGAGCCGCGCGGGGCGGATCAGGCCTTCAGCACCCTCTCCAGGTCCGCCTTCAGGTCCTCCAGGTCCTCCACGCCCACGCTCAGGCGCAGGAGGGAATCCGTGATGCCCAGCCGGGCGCGGTCCTCCGGAGGCACGCTGCCGTGGGTCATGGTCACCGGATGGCAGACCAGGCTCTCCACGCCGCCCAGGGACTCCGCCAGGGCGAAGAGGCGGAAGGAGGCCGCCATGCGGCGGGTGCGCTCGGCGTCGCCGGTGTCGAAGCTGACGATGCCCGAGAAACCCCGCATCTGGCGCCGGGCCAGCTCGTGCTGCGGGTGGTTTTCCAGGCCGGGGTAGTAGACCGCCGTGAGGTCCTTCCGCTCCGATAGCCAGCGGGCCAGGGCCAGGGCGTTGGCGTTGTGGCGCTCCATCCGCAGGTGCAGGGTCTTGGTGCCCCGCAGCACCAGCCAGGACTCCATGGGGCTGAGAATGGCCCCGGCCGCGTTCTGGATGAAGTGGAGGCGCTCGCTCAGCTCGGGGCTGTTGGTCACCGCCACGCCGCCGATGCTGTCGCTGTGGCCGTTGAGGTACTTGGTGGTGCTGTGGAAGACCAGGTCGGCCCCCAACTCCAGGGGGCGCTGGTTGTAAGGGGTGGCGAAGGTGTTGTCCACCGCCAGGAGGGCCTGGGGGGCCGCCTGGCGAAGGAGGGCCTTCACCTCGGCGATGTCCGAAAGGCCGAGCATGGGGTTGGTGGGGGTCTCCAGCATGAGCAGCTTCGTGTTCGGCCGGATCGCCGCCCTCAGCGCCTCCAGGTCCGAGGTGTCCACCTGGGTATAGGTGAGGCCGAAGCGGACCATGATCTTGTCCACCAGGCGGAAGGTGCCGCCGTAGACGTTGTGGCCCAGCACCAGGTGGTCCCCGGAGGAGAGCAGCTCGAGGATGGCCTGGGTGGCCGCGAGGCCCGAGGCGAAGGCCACGCCGAAGTCGGCGCCCTCGAGGGCGGCCAGGTTCGCCTCCACCGCGTCCCGGGTGGGGTTGCGGGTGCGGGCGTACTCGTAGCCCTTGTGCTGGTTCAGCCCCTCCTGCAGGTAGGTGGAGGTGAAGTAGACCGGCGTCATGATGGCCCCGCTCAGGGGGTCCGGCTGCTGGCCGGCGTGGATGCAGCGGGTGTCGAAGCGATGGCTTTGGTCCAGCATGGGGTGTCCTTCCGTTCGCGGAGGTTCCAGAATACGGGCCATGACCCGGACCCCACAGCAGCTCCTTGCGGCGTTGACGATCTGTAGCTTTTTGGGGGCCTGCCGGCGGGAGAGCCCGGAGGCGCGGGTGCGGAAGGCCTTTAAGGCCTGCGTGGCGGGCCTGGAGGCCGGGGACGCCTCCGGGGCCACCGAGGTCCTGGCCTCCGGCTTCCAGGGGCCCGAGGGGATGGACAAGGCCGCCGTGCGCCTCTACCTCCTGGCCCTGCTACGCAAGGAGAAGGTCGGCGTGACGGTGCTGGGGGACCGCATCGAGGTGCGGGGGAGGGAGGCCCTCCAGAGCGTCGAGGTCCTCCTCACCAGCCGCAGCCCCGGCGGGGGCTTCCTGCCCCAGGAGACCTCCCGCCGGACCTACCTCCTGCACTGGAGGCTGGAGGGCGGGGACTGGAAGCTCAGTTCCCTTCAGGAAGGCGGTTCCTGAAGCGCCGCGACGGACCATCCCCTTCCTCCGAAGGCAGGAAGTGCTTGGCCCGGTCCGCGGGGATCCGATGTTCCCGCTGCTCCTCCTGGACCATCTGGGCGAAGCGGGGGATCTTCATCATGGCCCGGGGGAAGACCCCCATCATCTTGCTCTCCCGGGCCGCCTCGGCCATGGCGGGGTAGCGGCCCAGGCGGTAGAGGGCCACCATCCGGAGGGCATGGGCCCGGAGGTTGTCCGGCTCCTCCGCCAGCACCTTCTGGCAGGCCACCAGGGCCGCCTGGGGGTCCGAATCCAGGGCCTGGGCGGCCTCGTGGAGGGCCGAGGCCCGGCCCGGGGCTTCGGGGGTCTTGGGTTCCGGAGCGGGTTCGGGTTGGGGCTCGGGCTTGGGCGCCGGCGGGGGCTTGGGGCCGGGTTTGGGCTCCGGAGGATGGGGGGAGGGCTCCTGCTTCGGAGGCGGGGCCGGGGGTGGGGCCGGGGGTGGGGCCTCGGCCCGGACCGCAGGGGGCCCGGGCCGGGCCGGGAGGGCCCGTTGGACCGGGGCGGGGCTCCTGGGGGGGCGGCCGCGAGAGTACGGCCGCTGGATGCGTCCGGGCGGCCGGCTTCCGCCTGCAGGGGGAGCAAGGGCGCGAGCTCGGAAGGCGGCACGCCGTAGCGGCCCCGACGCGGATCGTAGAGGTCCTGGAAGGCCTCGTCCTGGAAAAGGCGCGGGGCCGCGTCGGCGAGCTGGGCGTGGAAGGTGCCCGGCTTGGGACGGAACGGGAAGACGTTGCCCACGTCGAAGAGCGTCCCCGTCG
>CAYSXG010000539.1:0-2805 GCA_964434895.1 uncultured Solibacteraceae bacterium
CAGTAGGCCTTTTCCACCTTCCAGGCGTTGAGGAGCACGATGCGGGCCACGCCCAGCGAGGCCGCGGAGGCCAGGCAACGGTTCAGCACCTTGGGCCGCGGCAGGGCCAGGACAAGGGTGAGCGGCAGCTTGGCGGGCGGCGGCGAGTCCAGTTCCAGCTCCAGCTCCGCGCAACGCTCATCAAGGCGGGCGACCCGGCCACGTCCCATGAGCCCACCAAGCATGCCCACCGCGAGTTCGTCGCCCAGGCCCGCGCGATGCACCTCGCGGAGGTGCGTAAGCCTCCGGCCTTCGAGGCGCGCCCGGCCCGGCGCGACGAGGTCCGCTTCGAGGAGGAGGATGAGGTTCACGTCCGCTTCCGGGGCTTCCTGGCCGGCGCCTTGGCCCGGGAGGCCACTGCCAGGGCTTCGCGCATCCACTCGGCCAGGCGATCCTCGTCTTCCAGCGCTTCGCCGGGCACCTCGTAGTAGCCCTCCATGGTCTTGCCGTTCTTGAAGGGGTCGAAGGCCCTCATGCCCGCTTCCAGGTAGGCGCGGCGGGAGCTCTCGTCCACCTTGAAGTAGAGGGTGTCCTCGTCGATGAGCGCGAAGAAGAGCCCGCCGCCATAGATGCCCACGCCCCCGAACATGGATCGGCTGGTGACGGGAGCGACGAGGCCCAGCTGCTCCAGCACGAAGGCCTTGTAGGAGGGCGATACCGCCATCAGGCCTCCACCTGGGCCTTCAGGGCGGCGAGCAGGGATTCCCAGCAGGTGTTGGTGGTGGCGAAATGCTCCGTCACCTCCCGCCAGCCGGCATGGGTGAAACGCAGCTCCGTGCCCTTCCCCCGCGCTTCGAGCTCCCACGACAGGCGCGTGCCCCGCCAATCGTCCAGGTCGCCGAGGCAGCTCCAGGCCAGCCGGCGAGGCGCCAGCAGATCCTCCACGCGGAACCGCAGGATGGAGCCGCAGTCGTCGAAACGCAGCGACGAGACCGCGCCTTCCACCTCCACATCCCCGCACCACCAGCGCAGCCCCTCCGCCGTGCTCAGCGCCTCGAAGACCCGCTGAGGCGGGGCGTCGATGGAGATGGCGTGGTGCATGTCGGGCATGGAGGCATCCTAGCTCATTCGATGGAGGTGGATTCCACCCACATCACCTCGCAGGAACCGTCGCCCGTGTCCTCCCGCGTGAGGGAACTCTGCCACCGGAAACCGTCCGGGCCCTCGCAGCGCACGAGGTAGCCTTCGAGGCGCACCAGGTCTCCGCTCCGCGCCTTCAGCAGCGTTGCCTTCACCGCGCCGCGGGCCGGGATGAGGTGCATGTTCGCGCTGTGCCGCTCGATGTCCCGCTGCGGGATGGGAAAGCGCTCGCAGGACCAGGTGTACCAACGGTTCCCCTGCTGGATATCGAGCGCGTCCAGGACGCGGCTATCGCTCATCGGCCCCCAGCCCAGCGCGAAGTCCACGGGCGAGAGGAAGCTGGATTCGTCCCAGCGGTAGCGCTCGGTGGACAGCACGCGGGCCCGGAGGCTGAACCTGGCCAGGGGCTGGATGCGGCTCCCCTGGAAGGTCCAGGAGCCTTCGCCCGTCGCCGGGACCTGGGAGGGGTCCTCCGCCGCCAGAATCCCGGGGGGCCTCGACCGGGCCCGCGAGGACCACTGTTCCAGCCCGAACCAGCCCAGGATCAGGGCGAGGGCCAGGAAGGCCCAGCGGGCCCTCAGCCAGTCGAGGAATTCGGGGAGGCGGGTGGTCATCGGCGCCCAGGCAGCATAGCCCGGCGGCGGCTACACTCGAAGCATGAGCCTGCCCCTGCCCCTGCCCTCCCTCCGTCCGCGGAGGACCCAGGCGTGAAGGCCAAGCGAAAGCAATCCAATCCCAACGCAGGCCCCGTCTCCATCCACGTGCTGACGGAGGACCGCCTCTCCGCCCTGCACGGAGCCCTCGCCACCTTCCTGGAACGCCAGGACCCCGTGGACGGCGACGCCCTTTCCCACGCCGCCTCCTGGCAGTTCGAGGCCGGGAGCCTGGCGGGCGACGACCCCCGCGCCCAGGCCGCCCTGCTGATCCTGGGCCTGAGGGACTCCCGCCCCTGCGGGGTGATGGGCGCCCCCCTGGCGTGGTTCACGGCCCTGACCCTGCTGGACCAGAACGGCCACAGCCCCGACGACATCCCCTTCACGGAGGTGGCCTCGGCCCTGGCCTCCGTCGGAGAGCGAGTCCCCCTGCCCCGCAAGAACGCCCCGGAGGGCGAGGACGAGGCCACCGCCCTCTTCCACTGGCTGCAGGAGCGTACCCGGGCCCTTCCCGCCGGTGAACTGCCCCTCGCCTTCCCCCACGTGAAGCGCGCGCTGGAAGCGAAGGGCTTCACGGTCTCCAAGGGCAAGGAGGGATGGCAGATCCTCCGCACGGAATCCAGCAAGGGCAAAGGCCTGTTGGGCATCGGCACCCGCACCGTGAAGCGCAAGGTGGCCGTCCACACCCTGGCCGAGCCCGCCGACGGCCTGGTCTCCTTGAACGCCCTGCGCGCCCTCAAGGAGGCCTGCGGCCTGCCGGCGGAGGAAAGCCTGGGGGACGCCGAGGGGAGGCTGGACGCCCTGCTGCGCCAGCACCGCACCCTCTGGCCCCGCCTCATGGGGCTTTGGAGCTAGACGGAAGCCGTTTCCGTGACTCCCGTCACGGAAGGCGGCCATGGTGACCCGCGTCACTGCGGGCGCCGGAAGGGAGCGCATGCTTCGTCCGTCCGATGGTCACCGTTCCTTTCCAGCTCCCTCGAAACACCAGCCGCGGTCCTCCGGATCCCCGGGCGCCAAGCCCACTTGCGAAAGC
>CAYSXG010000540.1:0-2797 GCA_964434895.1 uncultured Solibacteraceae bacterium
GCCCTCTTCGAAGCCGCCACCATCCGACGCCATCTCGCGCACTTCCGGACCCTGCTGGAAGGGATGGTCCTCGATCCGGACCAGACCGTCGATCGCCCCCCCCTCCTGTCGCCGGCCGAGCGCCATCAGGTCCTGGAAGGCTGGAACGCCACGCAGGCACCCTACCCCCACCAGCAGTGCGTTCACGCGAGGTTCGAGGCCCAGGCCCGGCGAAGGCCCGAGGCCGTGGCGGCCACCTGCGCCGAGGGGGCCCTGACCTACGGGGAGCTCAACGCCCGGGCCAATAGCCTGGCCCACCATCTCCGGGGACTGGGGGTCGTGCCGGACGTCCGGGTGGCCATCTGCGCGCATCGGGGCCTCGAGATGGTGGTCGGATTGCTGGCGGTCCTGAAGGCCGGGGGAGCCTACGTGCCCATGGACCCGGCCTACCCCGCGGAGCGGCTGGCCTACATCCTGGAGGACAGCGCGCCGGTGGCCCTCCTGACCCAGGGGGACCTGAAGCCGGGTTTCGCAGAGTCCACGGCCCTCCCCATCGTGGACCTGGCCGGCGACGGATGGGAGAAGGGCCCCGCGGACGAGCTGGATCCCTCGGTCTCGGGCCTCGACGCCTCGCACCTGGCCTACGTGATCTACACCTCCGGCACCACCGGCAAGCCCAAGGGCGTGGCCGTCGAACACCGGAACCTGGGCAACCTCGTCCAGTGGCACTGCGAGGCCTTCGGGGTCGGGGAAGGGACCCGCTCCTCCTGCCTGGCGGGCTTCGGATTCGACGCGGCCACCTGGGAGATCTGGCCCCCCCTCTGCGCCGGCGGGACCCTGCACCTGGCCCCCAGCTCCGATCCCGAATCCCTGCTGACGTGGTGGTGCGACGAGCCCCTGGACGTGAGCTTCCTCCCCACGCCCATGGCCGAATTCGCCTTCACCCGCGGGATGCTCCCGCGAGGGCTCCGGACCCTGCTCGTGGGCGGGGACCGGCTGCGCCACCTGCCGGAGGGGCCGGTCCCCTTCACCCTGGTGAACAACTACGGCCCCACGGAAACGACGGTGGTGGCCACCTCCGGAACGGTGGAGGCCTCGGGCCGGATGCCCTCCATCGGGGGCCCCATCGCCAACACCCGGATCTACGTCCTGGACGCGGAGGGGCAGCCGGTGCCGGTGGGGGTTCCGGGTGAGCTCTACGTGGGCGGGGCCGGCGTGGCCCGCGGCTACCTCAACCGTCCCGAGCTGACCGCCGAGCGCTTCCTGCAAGACCCCTTCGCGGCGGATCCGCAGGCGCGGATGTACCGTACCGGGGATCTGGCCAAGTGGTCGCCGGAGGGGCGGATCGAGTTCCTGGGCCGCAACGATTTCCAGGTGAAGCTGCGGGGCTTCCGCATCGAGCTGGGGGAGATCGAGGCCCGCCTCGGGACCCATCCCGGAATCCGGGAGGTGGTGGTGATCGCGAGGGGCGAGGGCGAGGAGGAGCGCCGCCTCGTGGCCTACTACACGCCCGCCGAGGGGCCGGAGCCCCCGGACCCCCAGGCCCTGAACGCCTACCTGGCCGGGGCCCTGCCCCACTACATGCTGCCGGCGGCCTACGTCCGGCTGGAGGCCCTGCCCCTGACGGTCCATGGCAAGGTGGACCGTCGGGCCCTCCCAGCCCCGGACGCCGCCGCCTACGCCTCGCGGGCCTACGAGGCCCCCGTCGGCGAGCTGGAGACGGCCCTGGCGGCCATCTGGTCCGAGGTACTCAAGGTCGAGGAGGTCGGCCGCCACGATCACTTCTTCCAGCTCGGCGGCCACTCCCTCATGGCCGTCCAGGTGGTCTCGCGCCTTCGCCAGTCCCTCGAACTGGAGGTCCTGCCCGGGGACCTCTTCGCCCACCCGGTCCTCATGGACTTCGCCCGTGCCATCGACGGAGCGGCGCGCACCCAGGTGGCTCCCATCGTTCCCGTGGAGCGGGGGGAGCGCCTCGAGCTCTCCTTCGCCCAGCAGCGGCTGTGGTTTCTCGCCCAGTTCGACGGCCTCAACGAGGCCTACAACCTTCCCACCAGCCTTCGCCTGACCGGGCGCCTGGACGCCGGGGCCCTGAGGAGGGCCCTGGACCGCATCGTGGCGCGGCACGAAACCCTCCGCACCACCTTCCACGAGATCGACGGCCAGCCCCGGCAGCGTATCGCCCCGGCGGAATCCTCCCCCTTCCAGCTGGAGGAGCTGGATCTGCGGGGATGTGCCGGAGCCGACGCGGAGGTGGCCCGCCTCTCCGCCCAGGAAGTCACCTCGGCCTTCGACCTGGCTCGGGGCCCCCTCCTCCGGGGCCGTCTGGTGCGGCTGGGCGACGAGGAGCACATCCTCCTGATCACCCTGCACCACATCGTCTCCGACGGCTGGTCCATGGGCGTCTTCGTCTTTGAACTGAGCAGCCTCTACTCTGCCTTCCGCTCCGGCGAGACGGATCCCCTGCCCCCCCTCGGGATCCAGTACCTGGACTACGCGGCCTGGCAGCGGCGCTGGGTGGCCGGAGAGGTCCTGCAACGGCAGGCGGACTACTGGAAGGCGACCCTCGCAGGAACCCCTGAACTGCTCGAGCTGCCGACGGACCGCCCGCGCCCCCTCCGCCAGGACTACGCGGGGGACTCCGTGAAATGGGGGCTGGACGCCGAGCTCACCCGGAGGCTCAAGGAGCTGAGCCACCGTCACGGGACCACCCTCTTCATGGTCCTGCTGGCCGGGTGGGCCGCCCTCATGGCGCGCCTCTCGGGCCAGGAGGACGTGGTCATCGGAAGCCCCTCCGCCAACCGGGGCCGAACGGAGATCG
>CAYSXG010000541.1:0-2792 GCA_964434895.1 uncultured Solibacteraceae bacterium
CTCGATTCGAGCGACCCGGCCCCCCGCGACCACGTTTTCCCCCTCTTCCCCAACCACGACGCCGTCTACGAGCAGGTCCTGCAGGAGCGGCTCTACTTCGTGCTCAACTTCAACGAGTCCGTGCGGGGCCTCACCCGGGGGTCGCCGGTGGAGTTCCAGGGGTTCAGGGTGGGCCAGGTGGAGGACTTTAGGCTGGAGTTCAACCCCGAGACCCTGGACGGCAAGATCCCGGTGCTCATCGCCCTGGATCCCCAGCGCCTCTTCGGTGGGGCCCGCAGGGGCGGCTCCCAGCCCCTCCTCGACCGGCTCGTGAAGCGGGGCCTCCGCGCCCAGCTCCGGCCGGCCTCCATGCTCACGGGGGGGCTCTTCGTGAACCTGGCCTTCCATCCCGGAACGCCGGTCTCCCTCCGGGGCTCCCGCGCCTCCTACCCCGAGATCCCCACCGTGCCCTCCACCACGGCGGCCCTGATGGAGAACCTCACCCGCTTCATGGACCGCCTCCAGGCCCTGCCCATGGAGGAGCTGCTCTCGGAGCTGCGGACCAGCCTGCCGGCCCTGCGCGAGACCCTGGCCCAGACCCGGACCATGATGGCCCGCCTGGAGGAGAAGACGGCGCCCCAGGCCGAGGCCACCCTGGCCCAGGCCCAGGCCACCCTCGCCACCCTGGAGGGGACCCTCGGCTCCCAATCCCCGACCCTCCAGGAGCTGCACCAGGCCCTGGACGAGTTCTCTCGCGCCGCCAAGGCGGTGCGGGAACTGGCGGAGATGCTGGAGCGCCGCCCCCAGGCCCTGATCTTCGGGAAGAAGAAGTCGAAATAATGCTGCCCGCCCATTCCCCCATCCGGCGGGCCCCCCTTCGATGGTTCCTCAAGGCCTCGGCCACGGGCTTTGCCTTCGGGGCCCTGGCTGCCCTCGGGTGGGCCCGCTTCCCTCACTCCCTGCGCGGCCTCCATCCCTTCTTCATGAGCGGCTGCATCGGATGGATCTTCTCCATCGTCATGTGGGGGGGCTTCGAATGGGCGGGACCGGGCCCCGCCCCCGATCCCAGGCTGTCCCCCCAGCGCTAGGCCCCCCCCACCCAGGCGCGGTGGATGGTGACCTACCAGTCCCTCTTGGCCGTCTGCGTCGGGCTCGTCCGCTTCCTGCTCGGGTTCAACATGCTGCGAAGCCTCCCCTCCTTCGTGGTGGCGGCGATGATCGGGCTGCTCATCACCAGCATGATCCTCGGCCAGCAGTCCCTGGTGGAGGGCATCGCCGCCCGGGGGGCCCTGGCCAAGGCCGAGGCCCGGGCCCGGACCCTGGCCCTCCAGGCCCAGCTCAGCCCCCACACCCTCTTCAACGCGCTGAACACCATCGCCGCCCTCATCCCGGACGCGCCCGCGCGCGCCGAGGAAGCCACCGAGCGCCTATCCAAGCTGCTGCGCCGGATCCTGTCGGCCCTGGAGCGGGACCGGTGGACCCTGGCGGAGGAATTCGAGCTGCTGGAGGACCTCCTCCGTCTGGAGACCCTGCGCTTCGGGGATCGCCTGGACTACACCCTCGAGCTGGAGGGGGCCGGCCGGGAGCTGGAAGTCCCGCCCCTGATCCTGCTCCCCCTGGTGGAGAACAGCCTCAAGCATGGATTCCGCCCCAAGGTGGGCCCCTGTCGCCTGCGGGTCCGGGCCGAGGGCCCCCGGGTGCGCGTGGAGGACGACGGGGTGGGCCGACCCCCGACGTCGACCGAGGGTCTGGGTCTGCGCACGGTGCGGGAGCGCCTGGAGGCCCGGGGAGGAGGGCTGGAATGGCCGGCGACCCCGAGGGGTTGCGTCGTGGAGGTGAACTTCGAGGAAGAACCCCAGGGAGCCGGGCCATGAGGTACGCCGTCATCGAGGACGAGCCCCCGGCCCGCGCCCGCCTCAAGCGGCTGGTGGAGGAACTGGACCCCTCCGCCACCTGCCTCGCGGAGGCTCCGGACGGGGAGGCGGGGCTGGAACTGCTCCGGCAGCACCGGCCGGACCTCCTCTTCCTGGACATCGAATTCCCGCCCGAGGGCGCCTTCGGCCTGCTGAAACGGGCCCGGGAATCGGGCCTGTCCCTGCCCCCCATCGCCTTCGTGACCGCCTTCGACCACTTCGCGGTGGAGGCCTTCCGCTGGGCGGCCTGCGACTACCTCCTGAAGCCCCTGGAGCGGTCCCGGCTCGCGGAGACCCTGCGGCGGGTCCGGACAGCCTTCGGCCCCGACCTGGAACCCCTCCTGGGCGCCCTCCAGGCGGCGAGGCAGCACCGGGCCCCGGAGCGCTTCACGGTGGCGGTCAAGGGCCGCCTCCGGATCTTGGCCTGGAAGGAGGTCAGCCACCTGCGGACGGAGAACCGCCTCCTCTTCGTCCACACGCCTGAAGGACGCTTCGTGCTGGATCGGACCCTGGACGAGCTGGAGGGCCTCCTGGCCCCGGACTTCCTGCGCACCCACCGCAGCGCCATGGTGGCCCTCGAGGCGGTGCGGGAGCTGGAAACGGAGCCCGGAGGCACGGGGGAACTGCTCCTGAAGGACGGAAGCCGCCTCCCCGTGAGCCGGGACCGCATGGCGGAGCTGCGGCGCCGGTTGGGCGGCTCCTAGGTCGGCCGGCGGGCCCCGTTCGTCGGCCCTTCCCCGCCCTTCGTACGCCTCCTGCCCCGGCGGGGCCGCGCCGTCGGCACCTTGGGACCCGCGCAAGGCTGCGCCGGAGATCCCATGCGAACCCCCTTCCTCCTTCCCCTCCTGACCCTCACCCTCCTGGCGGCGGAGCCCCTGGAGCTGCCCCCCCAGGAGGCCG
>CAYSXG010000542.1:0-2789 GCA_964434895.1 uncultured Solibacteraceae bacterium
CGGGCTGGCGGATCTGGGACCTCTCGAGCCTGGCCGGGGGAGTGGAGGGCATCCTCACCAGCCTGCTCTGCGATTCCCGGGGGCGCTGGTTCGCCACCACCACCCGGGGCGTGCTCCGCTTCCGAACCCCCGAGGGGCCCGAGGGCCCGACCCCGGAGGGCGTGGAGGCCTTCACCCCCGGGGACGGCCTGCCTACGGGAAGCCTGGGCTATTTCGGGCGCATGATGGAATATCGCCAGCGGGTGTGGGTGGGCACCCTTCGGGGCCTGGCGGCCCTGGACCCCGCCCTTCAAAGCCCCGAAGCGGCCCCGCCCACCCCGGCCTTCGCCGGCGTGGAATGCCAGGACCGCACCCTGGACGCCATGGACGGGTTGGTCCTGGACCACCACCGCACCCGCTTCCGGGTGGGTTTTCTGTGGTCCCTCTACCATCGCCACGAGGACGCGACCTTCCGGACCCAGCTGGTGGGCCTGGAGGCGGAGCCGGGCCCCTGGCGGAGGGAGCCGGGACGGGAGTTCACGGGCCTGCCCCCGGGGCGCTACCGCCTGCTGCTCTGGGCCCGGGACCACGGGGGCCGAGTGGCCGGCCCGGTGGCCTGGTCCTTCGAGGTCCGTCCGGCCCCCTGGGTCTCCTGGTGGGCGAAGAGCCTCTACCTGCTGGGCCTGGCGGCCCTCGTGGTCTGGCTGGTGCGGGCCCGGGTACGTCGCCTCCAGGCCCAGGCCCGGCGCCTGGAGGCCCTCGTCTCCGAACGCACCCGGGACCTGGCGGTGGCCAAGGAGGCGGCCGAGGCCGCCGCCGAGGCCAAGTCCGCCTTCCTGGCCAACATGAGCCACGAGATCCGCACCCCCCTCAACGCGGTCATCGGGTTTTCGGACCTGCTCCAGCAGGATCCGGAGCTGCGCCCCCACCAGCGGGAGCACCTGCGGGTGGTGCACCGCTCCAGCGAGCTGCTGCTGCGCCTCCTCAACGACCTGCTGGATCTCCGCAAGGTGGAGGCCGGCCATCTGGAGTTGGATCTGGCGCCCTTCCGCCTTCGGGAGGTGGTGGACGAGGTGCTGGGGATGATGCAGCTGAGGGCCGAACAGAAGGGCCTCGCGCTGGAGCTGGACTGGGATCCGGCCCTGCCCCCCTCGGTGGAGGGGGACGCCCAGAAGCTGCGCCAGGTGCTCCTCAACCTCCTGGGCAACGGGGTGAAGTTCACGGAGCGGGGCCGGGTGGAGCTGCAGGTACGCTCCCTTCCCGGTGATCCGGCCCGGGTCCTCTTCCAGGTGAGGGATACGGGACCGGGCCTGAGCCCCTCCGAGGTGGCCCAGCTCTTCCAGCCCTTCATCCAGACCTCCAGCGGCCGGAAGTCGGGGCAGGGGACGGGCCTGGGCCTCGCGCTGAGCCAGCGGCTCGTGGAGGGCATGGGGGGCCGCATCGAGGTGGAGAGCCGGCCCGGGGAGGGCAGCTCCTTCCGCTTCGCCCTGCCCCTGGGGCCCGTGGACGCGGATCCCGCCCTCCCCCCGGGGCCCTGGTCGGCCCTCGTGGCCGCCGCCCCGGGCCGGGGGCGGGAGGCCCTGGTTCGGGCCCTGGCGACCATGGGCCTGCGGGCGGAGGCGGTGGAGGACGCCGAGGCCCTTCTCCGCCTCGGCGCCCAGGACCGCGCTTCGGTGGTCCTCCTGGACCTCGACCTCCCGGGGCTGGGCCTCGCCGCCGCCCGGGCCCTGCAGGGAGGGACCCGTCCCCCCTT
Organism: uncultured Solibacteraceae bacterium; assembly: GCA_964434895.1. Classification (GTDB taxonomy): domain Bacteria; phylum Acidobacteriota; class Holophagae; order Holophagales; family Holophagaceae; genus CAYSXG01. The sequence goes on from CAYSXG010000542.1 coordinate 1,733, forward strand.
CCTCGTCGCCCACGGCACCTCGATCCCGGAGCCGGAGGCCTTCGCCGCCTTCGACGCCTTCCTGCCCAAACCCTTCCGCCCCGACGCCCTCTTCGAGGTCCTGGGCAGCCAGCTGGCCCTGGGGGAGGCCTCGGAGGCGCTTGGGGAGGGCCTGGAACCCTGTCCGGAGGCCCTGGTCGGGCCTTTTAGGGAGGCCCTCCTGGTGGGGGACCTCCGCCGCCTGGAGGCCCTGGTGGAGGCCCTGGGCCCCGAGGCTCCGACCCTGGCCACCCGGGCGGGGGCCCTGCTATCGGCCTTCGATATCAAGGCCCTCGAAACCCTCCTGCTCTCCCCGGGGGCCTGATCCCGGGTTCCACGATGAGCCCCCTTTGGATCCCGAATGCCGGGGAACGGGTGTTAAATTCGTATAAATAATATATTTAAAATAAGACTCGCCTTTTCTTCACATTATTTAACAGCCCGGTTACGGCCAAACCAGGCCTCTTCGCGTTAGAGTGGGGCTGCGTTCGTGGCGTCGAACCCACGCCCGGGCCCGGATCGGATCGTGGGCGCGGACTCCCGCGCGGCCACCAACCATTGGAGTTTCGATGCGTCCTTTCCTGCTCGCGGCCCTGCTGGGCCCCGCCCTCCTCGCCCAGGCCCCCACCTCCTGGTTCCCGGTGCTCCAGGCGGACCCGGCCCATGTCGAGGCCCGTGTGGTGCAGGTGGACGGTGTTCCCTGCGTCCAGTACCGGAATCAGGGCAAGGCCGCCGTTCATTTCCAGGCTTGGGTGGACGGCGTGCAGACCCGGGAGCAGGGCCTCGCCTCCCCTCGAATCCATCTGAACCTCCATCAGCGCAGCGCCTTCATCCCGCTGCCGGCCGGCGTCGTGCATCCCACGTTCAAGGTTGGCTTGATCCGGTCCGGCGCGGACCGGGGGGCCTGGGCCCTCGAATAGCTCACGTTCTTTTTCTTTGAGCCCTTTGTCTGAAAGGGCCACGGATGCCCTGTTTCAGATTGCCTTTCGGAGTTGCAGTTCATGCGCCGTTCCACCCTCGCCCTGCCCGCTCTCGCCTT
>CAYSXG010000543.1:0-1510 GCA_964434895.1 uncultured Solibacteraceae bacterium
GAGCTGGGCTTGGGCAGGCTCCGGTGGGCCCATGTGGCTGAAGAGGTCCGGGATGATGAAGTAGGTGGAGCTTTCGCAGACGTTCAGGCTGCGGGCCCGGTGGATGCACTGCAGGGCCTGTTGGGCCTTCCCGCCCTTGAAGAGGAGCTCGCCCAGGGTGTGCCAGCCCCAGTAGTAGTGGGAGTCCACCTCGAGGCTGGCCGCGGCCTGGGCCTCGGCCCCGGCCGGATCCCCCAGCTCGTCGAAGGCGATGGCGAGGAGGCGCAGGGTGCGGGGGTCCTTGGGCTGGAGGGTGAGGGCCTTGAGGAGCCACCCCTTGGCCTCGGCGGCCTCATCGCGGTTGAGGTGCAGGAGCCCCATGAGCTCGAGGGTCTTGGGGTCGTCGGGCTGGATGGCCAGGGCGCGCTGGAGGCTGCGCTCGGCGGCGTCGGGGCGGTGCATGAGGAGGCGCAGGTAGCCGAGGTTGCGCAGGTGCACCGCCTCGGCCGGGTGCTCGTCCCGCACCGCCTCCAGGCGGTCGTGGAGGCCGTCCAGGGCCTCGTCCGAGGCGTGGTCCCCCTCGCAGAGCAGGCGCTCGAACCAGGCGTCCCCGTGGGCTCGGTCTTCGAGCAGGAGCTGGTCCAGGATCTCCGCGGCCTCGGCGTGGCGGCTGCGGGCGTTGAGGAGGCGGGCCACCGAGAGCCGTTCCGCGAAGCCGGAGCGCTCCCCGGCCAGGGCGTCGTGCAGTTCCGTGTCCAGAAGGCGCAACCAGGAGCGGGCCATGGGGTACCTCGAGTGGGGGCTCCAGGGTAGCACCGGCCCGATCAAGGGGATGGGGCGGACGCCGGCTCCTGGAGGATCTTGGAAATTCCTTCACAGAGCAGGGAGGCCATGGCCTCCCGGGTCTCCCGGGTGGCGCTGCCCAGATGGGGCAGCAGCACCGTCCGGGGGGCGGAGGTCCAGCGGGGGTCCACCCGGGGTTCCCCCTCGTAGACGTCCAGGCCCACGCCCCCCAGGTGCCCGCTCTCCAGCAAGTCCATGGCCGCGGCCTCGTCCAACAGGCCCCCCCGGGCGGTGTTGAGGATCACGGCCCCCGGGGGGAGGGCGCCCAGCTCCTCCAGGCCCAGCAGTCCCTGGGTCTGGGGCGTGAGGGGGCAGTGGAGGCTGAGGACCTGGGCCTGCCGGAGCAGGTCCCCCAGGGGCAGCCGGGGCGCGGCGCCGGGCCCGTAGTCCACCGTGCCGCCGCGTCCCTCCCGGTCCCAGAAGGCCGGGCGCAGGCCCAGGGCCCAGGCCCGGCGGGCGAAGGCGCGGCCGATGGGCCCGCTGCCCAGGATGCCGCAGCCCTTGCCCGCGAGGCCGAGGCCCAGGAGCTGGTCCGGGGCCCAGCCCGTCCAGCGGCCGCCCCGCACGAGGGCCTCCCCTTCGGCGATCCGTCGGGTCACGGCCAGGACGAGGGCGAGGGCGAGGTCCGCCGGGGCCGCGGGCAGCACCCCCGCCGTGTTCACGGCAGCGGTGCCCCGCTCGCGGCGGG
>CAYSXG010000543.1:1520-2789 GCA_964434895.1 uncultured Solibacteraceae bacterium
GAGGCACCGAGGACCCGCATGCGGGGGGCGGCGTTGGGTTCCGTGATCCCGGGGGGCTCCGAAAGCAGGACCACCAGGGCCTCGGCCTCCCCCAGGGCCCCCTCCCATTCGGGGGAACGGAAGGGGGCGACGCGCAGCGCCGGGAAGCGGCGCCCCAGCTCCGACAGGGCGGGACCCACCAGCGCGTCGGTGGCGAGGATGCGGATCTTCGTGGGACGGTTCACCGCACCTCCTGGAACGCGCTTCGATCGGACCCTCGAAGACCTCTCCCGAGCATGGCAGCCCCTTGGGGAAAGAAGCCATGCCGGGCCAGGGCCGATCCCCTTTCGGCCAGGGGTTTCGACGGCTGGGCCAGGGGGTAGGACCTTCACAAGACTTAACGTGCGCGCCCGCCTTCGGTCCTGTGTCATGGAGGTTCGCGGAGGTTTCATGCGCCGTTCCCACGCCCTGACGATTCCCTTTGCCCTGGTGGCCCTCGGCCTCGGCTGCTCGGGCTCGGGCCCTTCGGCCCCGGCGCAGGCCCAGCCCGAGGCGACGCAGGGGCCGGACCGCATCCTCCTCCCTCCCGGGGCCGTCACGCGCCTGGCGGGGCCCTCGGAGCACCTGTCCTGGGAGGCGGAGGCCGGCGCCGTCGAAGCCGACGGAACCTACCACGCCCCCGAGGCGTCGGGCCTCTATTGGGTCCGGGGCCGGGACGGCCAGGGCGGGGGCCTCAACGTGCAGGTGGAGGTCCGGGCGAAGGAGCCGGGGCGCCCCGGGACGCTCAGCCAGGCCCAGGACCGGATCCTGCTGCTGCCTACGGAAATCTGGATGAAGGCGCGGCGCAGCGCCATCCTGCTGGCCTTCACCGGAGATTTCGAGGCCAAGGACCTGGCCTGGGAAGTGACCGAGGCCGGGGGCGGCAAGGTGACGCCCCTGCTGGCGGTGGGGCAGACGGCCCTGGCGCTCTACGAGGCCCCCGCCTACGGGGGGGATTACCACGTGGTGGCCCGGCACTCGGGGGCCCAGGCCTCCACCCTGATCCACGTGCAGGGCCCCCAGGCGGTCTCCATCAGCCTCGCGCCCGGCAGCGTCACCCTCGCCCCCGGCGGCCTCCAGGCCTTCACGGCCACCGTGGCCGGCACCTCCAACACCCGCGTGAACTGGACCGCCACCGGCGGCGCCATCACCGCGGACGGGCACTACACCGCGCCGGCGGCTCCCGGGGACTACGTGGTGCGCGCCACCAGCGCCGCGGATCCCTCCAAGTTCGCCGAGGCCCGGGTCCAG
>CAYSXG010000544.1:0-2784 GCA_964434895.1 uncultured Solibacteraceae bacterium
GGGAACACCATAACCGGGAGGCAGCGCCAGACCTTGCTGGCCCGTGACTTCGGCCAGCTCTTCGAGGTGACAGAGGCCTTCGAGGCCCACCTGGCCTGGAAGCGGGGGGGGGACTGCGGCCTGGACGAGGCCATCCGCGCCCGCACCGTGAACCACCCGGTGCTCAGCGACGGCCTGGAGCTCACGGCCAAGGTGGTGGCCCGCATCCCCAGCTCCCGGGCGGCCTCCGAAGGCCTGTCCACGGCCCTGGCGCGCCTGGAGGGCCCCGTCCTCCGCAGCCGGAGGGGGGCCAACCTCGGCAAGCCCTGGGCCGGGGAGGCCCTGGTGGTCTTCGGCCACCTGGCCCTGCCCGAGCGGGGGCCCTTCAGCCTGGAGTTCCCCAGCGGCCTCTTCCTCACGGGCTTCGCCACGGGCCGCGGCGAGGTGGTGAACCTGCGGGGCCACCTGGACGGGCGCCCCCTGGACCTGCCCAGCTGGTGCCTGGTCTTCACGAGCCCCTCCCTCCCCTCGGTGGCCGGCGGCCCCGCGGACCCGGGGGCCTGGGACACCTGGTTCGGGGAGATGAACGCCTTCGCCGAAGGGGACGCCGAGGCCGAGGCCCGCGCCAAGAAGGCCGAGGCCCTCCCGGCGGACCTGGCCGACCTCTACGTGGAGCTGCGGGCCCTCAGGGAATCGGGCTCCCCCTCCCCGGCCCGCCTCCTGGCCCTGCGGGAGGCCGCCGCGGCCTTCCCGGAGGACTGGCTGCTGAAGACGGAGATCGCGGAGCTCCTGGAGCCCGTGAAAGCCTAAGGACGTAGCGGTGGGAATCCGGAACGGATTCACCACGGAGACGCGGGGGGCACGGAGAAAAGCAGGACCATCGCCCTCGCCCCAGGCCTCCCAGCGTCGGATAGACCGCGGCATTCCCCGCGAGGGGCACTAGAATGGGCCTCGGGAGGCTCCCATGCGCTTCAAGCAGCTCAACGACGGCTCCTGCAAGACCTACCTGCTGGCCTCCGGCTCCGAGGCGATCCTGGTGGATCCCCTCCTGGGGCGGGAGGACCACTACCTCGCGGAGCTGCGGGCCGAGGGGCTGAGCCTGCGCTGCGTGCTGGACACCCACGTCCACGCGGACCACCTTTCGGGCTGCGCCGCCCTGCGGGACCGCACCGGCCCCGACCACGCGGTGCACGCCCTCTCCAAGGCCCGGGAGGGCAACGGGCGGGTGGAGGAGGGCCAGGGCATCGGCGCGGGGGACCTGTCCCGGGAGGTGCTCCACACGCCGGGCCACACCGCCGACAGCATGAGCCTGCGCCTCCCGGGCCTCCTGCTCACCGGGGACTTCCTCTTCCTGGGCGAGGGGGGGGCCGGGCGGACCGACCTGCCCGGGGGCGACCCCGGCGCCCACTGGGACTCCCTCCAAAAGCTCCGGGACCTGCCGGACGACCTCCTCGTGCTGCCGGGCCACGACTACCGCGGCCAAGCGCCGAGCAGCCTCGGCGAGCAGCGCCGCGCCAATCCCCGCCTCCGACCCATGGACCGGGAGGCCTACGTGGCCCTCCTCCGGGGCCTCCAGCTCCCCCCCGCGGACTGGATGGGGGAGGTGGTGGCGGCGAACCTTCGGGGCACCCGGGATCCCGCCTGCGTGACCATCCCCGCGGGGGGGGCCGTGTGCGAGGTCGGGGCCGGCTGCGCCACCGTGGCCACCCTCACCTGCCAGGAGCTGGCAGAACGGGCGGAGCGCCCCTTCCTGCCGGACGTGCCCCAGCCCGACCGGTTACTGGGCCCCCTGGGCCACGTGGAGGGCGCGGTCCTCGTGCCCCTGGGGGAGCTGCCCGCCCGGCTGGGGGAGCTGGAGACCCAGCGCCACCGGCCGGTGGTCACCATCTGCAAGGCCGGCGGCCGCTCCGCCCAGGCCGCAAAGCTCCTCATGGACGCCGGTTTCACGGACGTCCGCTCCCTCACCGGGGGCATGGGCAGCTGGAACGTGCTGGGCCTGCCGGTGGAGCGCTAGACCCCTCGCCCCCTTGAGGTAGTCTGGGCGAGGAGGCCTCCCCATGACCTGGACCGAAGAGAACCGCGCCCTGCGCCGGGAGATCCGGACCCCGGACTTCCTCACGGCCTTTTCCATCCTCGCGGCCATCACGCCCCTGGCGGAGAAGGCCAACCATCACCCGGACGTGGAGCTGGGCTGGGGCTACCTCCGCATCGCCCTCACCACCCACGACGCCGGCGGGGTCACGGACAAGGACCACCGCCTGGCCGAGCAGATCGACGGGATCGCGGCCCGCTTCGTGTAGGCGCGCCGGTCCCCACGCAAAGGAAAAGGCCCCTCGCGGGGCCTTTTCGTGCGGAGCGAAGCCGCTCAGTCCCTCTTGGGGGGCATCTCCACCATGTCGCCGGTCTTGATGCCCTGGCAGCCGTTCACGACCGAGGCGTAGGCGAAGCGCTCCTTCACGCTGGTGATCTTGATCTTGCCGAATTCCGTGGTCTCCTTCCCGAGGATCTCGCCGGTCTCGGGGTCCTTGATCTCGTCGCCCACCTGCAGGGCGTTGAGCTCCATGCCCACTTCCAGGCCCGTGTCCTCGCCGCCGTTCAGGATGATCTTGCCGTCCTTGGAGACCTGGGTGACGGAGCCGCGCCAGGGCTTGTTCCCCAGGGCCTGGGAGATCTGGTAGGCCGCCTTGTTGATGGCGGCGGTGACGGCGTAGTTGATGGGGCTCTTCTCCTGCATGCTGCCGCTGCCCCCGGCCACGCCGTGGGCCCCGGCGCCGATGGCCCCGAAGGACATCCCCCCGTTGCCGG
>CAYSXG010000545.1:0-2781 GCA_964434895.1 uncultured Solibacteraceae bacterium
GAAGAGCTCCAGTCCCTGCTTTCAGCGGCGGAGTCCGGCGACGGAGCCGCCCGGGAGGAAGTGGCTGACCGCTTCTCCGAGCCCCTGGCCTTCGGCACCGGCGGCCTGCGGGGCATCATGGGCGCGGGCCTCCGGCGCATGAACGCCCCCAACGTGCGGCGCACCACCCTGGCCCTGGCCCGCGTGGCCAAGGCCCTGGCCCCGCAGAAGCGGGCGGCCCTCGTGGGCTTCGACACCCGCATCAACTCCCGGGCTTTCGCCCAGGAAGCGGCGCGGGTGCTGGCCTCCGAAGGCTACGAGGTCTACCTCGGCGATCGCCCCCTGCCCACCCCCTTCCTCTGCTTCGCCATGCGCCGGCTGGGCACCGCCTGCGGCGTCATCGTGACCGCCTCCCACAATCCGAAGGTCTACAACGGCTACAAGGCCTACGACGCCGCCGGCGGCCAGGTGGTGGCCCCCTGGGACGCGGAGATCGAGGCGACCATGGCCGCCCTGCCCCCGGTTCCGCCCCCGGTCTCCGAAGCCGCGGACGCGCGCATCCGCCCCATTCCCGCCGAGGTGGAGGAGGCCTTCCTCCAGATGAGCCTGGGCTTCCGCCTGAACCCCGCCCCCTTCGAGCCCGCGAAGCTCCTCTTCACCCCCTTCCACGGCACCGGATCGGCCTTCGTGCCCGAGCTCTTCCGCCGCGCGGGGCTGCCCCTCCACGTCTGCGAGGCCCAGGCCACGCCGGACGGCACCTTCCCCACGGCCCCCCGCCCCAATCCCGAGGAGATGGCCGCCTTCAAGGTGCCCCTGGAGGAGGCCGAGGACCTGGGCGCCGAGGCCATCCTGGCCAACGACCCCGACGCCGACCGCCTGGGCGTGGTGCTCCGCCACGAGGGCCAGTGGATCCAGATGTCCGGCAACGACATGGCCGCCCTCGCCCTGGACTCCCTGGTCACCTTCAAGGGCGTGAAGAGCACGGTGGTCACCACCGTGGTCACCAGGGACTTCCTGGCGAAAACGGCCCGGCACCACGGCCTGGCCACGGTGTGGACCCTGTCGGGCTTCAAGAACATCGCCGTGTGCATGAACCGCCTGGAGGAGCTGGGCGAACCCTGCGCCTTCGGGGCCGAGGAGAGCATCGGCATGCTGCCCAGCCCCGAGCTGCGGGACAAGGACGGCGTGACGGCGGCCCTGCTGGTGGGCGAGATGATCGGCCACTACAAGGCCCTGGGCCTGGACCTGGTGCAGGCCGTCGCCGAGCTCCAGAAGCGCGTGGGCACCTTCCACAGCCGCCTGGTGAACCTCGAGGACCCCCGGCCGGGCGGGGCCCAGCGCTTCGCCGCCGCCATGGCCCGCATCCGGGAAGCGGGCCTCAGGTCCCTGGGCGGCCAGCGCGTCGTGGCCTGGGAGGACTTCCAGGCCGGAGAGTGGCACGGGGAGCAGGGCCAGGTGGAGCCCATCCTGGACCGCCCGGACCGCCGGGACGTGGCCCTCCCCATCGAGCGCTCCAACGTCCTCAAGTTCCGCCTGGAGGGGGGGGCCTTCGCCGCCTTCCGCCCCAGCGGCACCGAGCCCAAGCTGAAGGTCTACCTCCAGAGCCGCGGGGACGCGGCCCTGCTGGACCGCCTGGAATCCGAAGCCCGGAACCTCCTGGGCCTGGACTGACCCGCACCGACCCATTTTCATCCTTCCGGGCCCCCCTTCCGATGGGGAGGTGCCCATGCTTCCCAGGACCCGCCCCGTCCCCGTCTCGGCCCGGCCCCGCCGGCCTTTCAGGCCAGGCCGCCCATGAGCCGGACGCCCCGGATCCTGCTGGTGGACGACACCCCCCTGAACCTGGAGGCCCTCGAGGCGGCCCTGAAATCCGACCAGTACGCCATGGACTCCGCCGAGGACGGGCTGGAGGCCTGGGAGATCCTGAACCGGGACCCCCACTACCAGGCGGTGCTCCTGGACCTGATGATGCCCCGCCTGGACGGCATGAGCCTCCTCCTGCGCCTGAAGGCCGACGACCGCTTCCGCCACCTGCCCGTGATCCTCCAGACCGCCGACCCCTCGCCGGACCGGGTGGCCGAGGGCATCCAGGCCGGGGCCTTCTACTACCTCGTCAAACCCCTGCATCGCCAGGTGCTGCGCAGCGTGGTGCGGGCCGCGGTGGAGGAGCGCATCCACCTGGAGGAGGTGCTCAAGGACGCGGACGCCCGGGCCCGGAGCGCCGACCTCCTGAAGCGGGCGGAATTCGTCTTCCGCACCCCCGAGGACGCCCGGGCCCTCTCGGCCCTGCTCATCCGCGTCTTTCCGGACCCGGAGCGGGTCTCCTTGGGGATCTGGGAGCTGCTGGTGAACGCCGTGGAGCACGGCAACCTGGAGATCAGCTACGCGGAAAAGACCGAATTGATCCACGACCAGCGCCTCGCCCAGGAGGTGGAGGCGCGCCTGGCCCAGCCCGCCTACCAGGACCGCCGGGCGCGGGTCTGGATCGAAAGGGACGCGGGGGGCATCTCGCTCACGGTGGAGGACGAGGGGCCCGGCTTCGACTGGAGCAAGTACCTGGAGCTCTCCCCGGAGCGGGCCTTCCACACCCACGGCCGCGGCATCGCCATGGCCCGGCAGATCAGCTTCGACGAGCTGGAGTACGAGGGGCGGGGGAACCGCGTGGTGGCGCGGGTCCTGAAGTAGGGGAAGGCCCGTGGCCCCGGACCCCGCCCGCCTTTCCGGCCCTTTCCTTTCTTACTGGTGCCCCAGATCCAGGAGCTTCGCAAGGACACCTCCCAGGCCCGGCCACACTCCACCGCC
>CAYSXG010000546.1:0-2767 GCA_964434895.1 uncultured Solibacteraceae bacterium
CCGGACAAGGTCCGGCCAGTCCCGGATGGCCTTGGGAGTGCCGCGGCGCACCAGGAAGAGGACGGTGGAGGTGAAGGGGGCGCTGGGGTGGGGCAGGCGCCCCTGCCAATCGGCGGGGAGGAGGCCCCCCCGCTCCGCCAGGACGTCCACGTCGTAGGCCAAGGCCAGGCTCACCACGTCTGCCGGCAGCCCGTCCAACACGGCCCGGGCCTGCCGACCGGATCCTCCGTGGGAACGGCCGAGGCGGGACCAGGCGCCGGTCCGGGCCGCCCAGTCCCGGGCGAAGGCCTCGTTGAACTCCCGGAAGAACTCCCGGGTGGAATCGCAGGAGGCGTTCAGGAGGCCCGGGGGAGCCGCCGGCCGGAGGGGCGCGAAGAGCCCCGCGAAGGCGGCGAAGAGTGTGGTGCGAAGGCGCATCGAAGTTGCGAAGTGGGGGGGCCCGGAAAAGCCCAGCCTCGAGCCTCCCGGAGCCCACGCTCCGCCTTCGTCGAACCTTTTATCCAGCCATCACGGGATCGTGATGGCCACACTGGGGGAATGTGGACCCTCATCCCCCTCGGCAACCCCGGGCCCGACTACCAGGACACTCGGCACAACCTCGGGCGCCTGCTCCTCCAGCGCTGGATGGAGGCGCGGGGCCTGAGCCCCGCCCCCCGGCGACGCTTCGCCTCCGGGACCCTCTACCCCCTCACGGAGCGCCTCCAGGCCCTCGTGCCTTCCACGTACATGAACCTCAGCGGCGAGGTCTGCGCCCAGGCGGACGGGGCGGGGATCTACGCCCGGCGCATGGTGCTGCTCTACGACGACAAGGACCTGCCCCTGGGCCTGGGGCGCTTTCGCCTGGACGGGAGCGATGGCGGCCACAACGGCCTCAAATCCGTCTTCCACCGCCTGGGCAGCTCCCAGATCGCCCGCCTCCGCCTGGGCATCGGCCCCTTCGAGCGGCCCCTCCACGACTACGTCCTGGGGCGCTGGACCGACGATGAATGGGCCCTGCTGGACCGCCTGGACCTCCCCTTCAAGGCCTTCCTGGAGGAGCTCTCCGCCACCGAGGACCTGGCGACGCTATCCAATCGGGTGAACGGAGAGGCCTTCTGGCGCGGGGCGGCGCCGGCCCCTCAGTAGCTCCCTTCGTCCTTGGCCGGAGGGTAGTCCTTCCCGAACTTATTCTTGTGGGGCTCGAAGGGGGGGAGGCTGGCCTGGAGGGTCCATTCCCCTCGGCTCGTCCCTTCCCGGATGGTGACGGGGAAGGTCTTCTCCCCCACCTCCGGATGCCACAGCCTCAGGCGGTAGGCCCCGGGGGGCACGTCCTGGAAGGCCAGGCCGGCCTTCCCGTCCAGCACCTCGGCCCAGGGGGATTCGACCACCCACAGAAAGGCGTTCATCTTGTGGTGGACGTTGCAGTAGAGCTTCACGAGGCCGGCCCGGGGGGCGGTCCACTTCGGGGTGTCGCCGGGCTCGTAGTGCCCCGTATCGAAGGCGGCCCCCGGCGTGACGCTGAAGACGTTGTGGAGGATGGAATCCTGGTTCGGGAAGGAGACCGTGCTGCCGGGGGTGGTGATGGCCACCCGGGGCACGAATTTCTTGCCCTGGGTCTTCATGCGCACCGGCCTCTTCTCCAGGGAGCGCACGGGGGCGGCGGGCTCCAGGATGGCCACCACGTCCCGCAGGCCCTCCCGGACCTTGCCGTCCTTGTCCACCACCTGCACGGGGCCCTGCAGGCCTCCGGCCAGGAGGGTCGACCCCAGAAGGACCCAGAGGGACCTAGCTATCGAAACCGGCTTCATCCAATTGAACGTAGAAGCCCACGGGCCCTTTGCCAAGGGCATTCCGCAGGACGGTGGCGTGGCTCACCTCGTCCCCCAGGATCCGGGCCGCGGCGTCCAGCAGGCGGTGGTTCCGGAACTGCGAGAGGGCCTTCTGGTAGGTGCGGGCGGCCTTCATCTCCAGGAAGAGGGCCAGGCGCAGCACGTCCACCTCCGTCTTCAGCTCGAAGGCGCTGAGGTCGTACTCCTTTTTCGAAGCCATGGGAAAGCCGCCCAGCTGATGGATGACGGCGCTGAGGGCCTCCCGGTGGCTTTCGTGGCTGGACTTGAAGAGGCCCCCCACGGCCAGGGCCCCCTTGGACAGCAGTCCGCTGCCCGCGGCCAGGCCGTAGGCGTAGACCGCCGTGTGCTCCAGCTCCAGGGCGATGTTGAGCAGGGCCACGTCGGAGGGGGGTTTGGGGCCTTCGCCCAGGGCCGGGAGGCCCGCCAGGGCCGCGCCTCCGGCCAGGGTGGTCAGGAAGGACCGGCGATCGGACATGGGCGCACCTCCGGGGGTAGGATGCCGGAGCCGGGAGCTCCATGGCACACAAATCCTAGACAAGGCATCGGATGAGGGAAGGATAAGATCAGTCCAGCATAAGCCCGAGGCAATCCATGACGTCGACCGTCCGGTGGCACCAATCCCTGGCCTGGAAGTTTTTTCTCCGGACCTCCCTGGCCATCCTCCTCATCATGGGGGTGGTGCTGGGGGTGGCCTACGACCAGGCCCAGAAGGGGGCCCGGCGGGCAGCGGAGGACGGGCTCATGGCCGCGGCCCAGGTGATGGACCGCTCCTTCGAGCAGGAGGGCCGGGTGCTGGACGCGGGCCTGGAGGTCTTCGTCCAGTACACCCCCCACATCGGGGTCATCGAAAAGGACGATCCCTTGAGCGTCCGGGACGCCCTGCCCAACAACCTCCCCCGGCCCCAGGCCGCACTGGGGGTGGTGGGTTCATTCTCGCC
>CAYSXG010000547.1:0-2759 GCA_964434895.1 uncultured Solibacteraceae bacterium
CCTCCACCTCGCCCCCCCCCCCACCGCTCCACCGCCGCCGCGGGGGAAGCCACGGGCTGGAAGCGAAGAGGCTGGGCGGCCCTCCCGGTCCCAGCCAGGGCCCGGCGCAGGTCCCCGGACAACTTGAGGTAAGCCCCCACCCCGCCCCCCAGAACGAGGAGGCCGCAGGCCCACAGGACCGCGATTCGCCGCTTCAGGAGCATGGACATGCGTTCTACCGGATCGGAACGGGGAGCGGGGGCTGGGCAGGGAGGAGGCCCTAAGACTAGACGATTTCCTCCCCCTGGGAAGCCCCGATTCCCCCCCCGCTCCGCCTACAATGGCCCCAGGCGCCCATAGCTCAGCCGGATAGAGCAGCGGCCTTCTAAGCCGCGGGTCGCGTGTTCGAGTCACGCTGGGCGCACCAATCAAGATTCGGGGCTTGCCCCAGCGGGACTCGAACGCGCGAGTGGGAGCGCCGGGAGCGGGACCGGGGGATGCGCAGCAGACCCTTCGAGCCCTGCCGGGCGCACCAAAGGTGCGAACGGCGGGCGAGGACCGGAAACCCGATGCGGGTCACGAAACGGAGCCCTGCGGGCTCCGGTGAGTGGGGACCCGCACGGGTTTCCATAATCTCCACCCCTGTAAAGCCCCCCGCAGGGGTTCCCATCACGCCCACGCCCCTCCCGGCGAGCGGCGCCCCCGAAGTCCCGGCCCGACCCTCGGGCGCGCTAGAATTCATGATCCGCGCCGAGACGCGCCGCCTTCCTCCGTGAGCCCCATGATCCTTCGCAAAGAATACTGGTTCGAATCCGCCCACTTCATCTACAACCACCCCGGCAAGTGCCGGAACCTGCACGGGCACAGCTACAAGCTCTTCGTCTGCATCGAGGGCAGGCCGGACCCGGAAACGGGGATGATCATCGATTTCGACGATCTCTCCAAGGTGGTGAACGAGCGGGTCATCGTCCGCCTGGACCACCGCTTCCTCAACGACCTCATCCCTCTTTCCACCGCCGAGAACATCTCCGTCTGGATCTGGGAGCAGCTCAAGCCCGCCCTGCCGGGCCTTTGCCAGATCGAGGTCTTCGAGACCACGGATAACTGCGTCATCTACCGGGGCGCTTGATGCGCCGGGGGACCGCCCTCAGGGCCCTCCTCCTCCTGGCCGGATGCCAGGCCCTCGACCCGACGGAGGGCTATCGAGAGGCCGCCAGGAGCCTTCGCTTCAAGCTGGAAAGCGTGGAGCCCAAGCTCGATCTGGCCCTGCCCCTCGATCGCTCCCGCCTGCGCCTGCGCATCCACCTGGGCGTGGAGAACCCCAGCCCGGTCCGCCTCGCGGGAAAGGCCCTGGGGGGGGTCCTCAGCCTGCAGCTGGGGGAGCGCGTCCACCCCCTCGGCGCGGTGGCCTTCCCCGCCGGACTGGACCTCCCCCCCGGGGCCACCTCGAAGGTCGTGGCCGACCTGGCCTTCGATTACGGGGACCTGAAGGGGGCCTGGGGGCCCCTCACGGAGTCCCTCCAGCGCCACCGTCCCGCCACCTGGCGCCTGGAAGGCGAGGCCCGGGTGGAAGTCATGGGCCTCATCCTCACCCTGCCCCTCCGGGCCTCCCGCCGCAGCGGCGACTGGCCCGCCGAAGAAGGGCGGCCATGATCCGCGCCGTGGTCTTCGATCTCTGGAACACCCTGGTGCACAGCCCCGGGGGGAACCCCTTCAAGCACCTCCGGGCCCTGCTCCGGGAGGACCAGGCGGACCGCTTTCCGGCCCTTGTGGAGGACGCCATGCGCCGGGTCCATCCGGACGCGGCGACCTTCCTGCAGGGCTGGCAGGGGCCCCTGGGCCTCGATCCCGACCAGATGAGGGCCATGGCCTCGGCCTTCGCCCGGGCCGGGGCCGAAGCCCGCCTCTTCCCCGAGGCCCAGGAGGCCTTGGCCCGCACCCGGGAGCTGGGCCGCACCGCCCTGCTATCCAATACCCAAAGCTTCGACCTCGACCTCCTGGACGCACTGGGGCTGCGGGACCACTTCCGGGTGATGGGCCTGAGCGCCGAACTGGGGGCCCTGAAGCCCGAGGCGGCGGCCTTCGAGGCCCTGCAGAAACGGCTCAGCCTCTTCCCCGGCAACCTGGTGATGGTGGGGGATAGTTGGGGGGACGACGTGGTCGGGGCCCTGGAGGCGGGCTGGACGGCCATCTGGGTCAACCGCGAAGGCCGCCCCAGGCCCGAGCACGACCCCGAGGCCGAACTGGTGGAAATCCCGGATCTGGGCCTCGTGCCGGAGGTCGTGGCTCGCCTCCAGGCCGGGGCCCGCTGCGGCACCTGCCTGGGCTGAAGGTCACTCGAGGCGGTCCGCAGGGATCCTCGCGCTGCGCCGCGTTTCCAGCAGGTCGTTCAGGATCACCGCCGCCGCCGCGGCGTCGAGCCGGGCCGGCCGGTCCTTGGGCTTCACGCCCCGCTGGGCCAGGAGGCGCTCCGCCTCCGCGCTGCTGAGATGTTCGTCCACCAGGCGCAGGGGCAGGCCGCAGAGTTCCACCAAGCGCAGGGCGAAGGCCCGCACCTGCGCGGCGGTCTCGCTCTCCGCGCCGTCCTTGTGGCGGGGGAGGCCCCCCACCCAGGCCTGGACGGCCCCCTCCTTGGCCAGGGGCGCCAGGCGCGAAAGGGTCGTCTCCCCCTCCTGGGGCCACACCTCGAACGGGGGGGCCAGGATCTCCAGCTCGGCGCCAAAGGCCGTGCCGACCTTCCTGGTGCCGGGGTCGAGCCCCATCCACCGCAGTGCTAATTC
>CAYSXG010000548.1:0-2750 GCA_964434895.1 uncultured Solibacteraceae bacterium
CCCGGGCGGCTCCGTCGCCGGACTCCGCCGCTGAAAGCAGGGACTGGAGCTCTTCACGAAGATCCGCCTCCAGATCCGGGGAGGCGAGGTAGGCGCGGGCGGCATCGAGGGACATGGCACATCCAGGGAAACAAGAAGGTACTAGCCGCAGATTACGCAGATTACGCAGAGATAAAAAGCCAGGCCGGCCGCGGCCGAGCCTGCCCTTCAAGCTACGTCATCTGCGGTCCGGGTCGTTTCCAGGTCTGGGGCGCGAGCGGCATGGGGAACCAACCAAGGACGAGATGAAACCGCAGATTATGCGGACTTGAAAAGCCTGGGGAGGAACTCCAAAGGCAGGGCCGCGCGAAATTTCGACCGAACCTTCCGAGACTCTGATGCGTTCTGATCCCTAGAGGCCATTCCGATCCCCACGCTTTCTGGAGCTTTCGATGATCCGACGACATCTCTTGGCCCCCTGCCGCCACCCAAGGGGACTGCGATCTCGCGGTGTTGATCACGGCCGGATGGGTCAAGTCATTCACCGGTCGATGTCGGCGGACATCACCAGCAGGGTCTGGGTGGAGGCGATCCCGGGCAGCTTGGCCACCTCCTCCCGAAGGCGGTTGAGGTCCTCCACCTGGGCCACCTCCACCTGAAGCACCAAGTCGATGCCGCCGGCCACGCTATGGGCGGCGCGGACTTCCGGGAAGCCCTCCAGGATCTTCAGGGCCCGATCGTGATTGGGCCCGCTGTCCTTCACCAGGAGGTAGGCCCGCAGGCCCGCGGGACGGGCCCGGCCCAGCCGCAGGGTGTAGCCCAGGATCACGCCGTCCCGCTCCAGGCGCTTCAGGCGCTCCTGGACGGCGGAGCGGGACAGGCCCACCCGCGCCGCCAGCGCCACCTGGGTGAGCCGGGCGTCCAGGCTCAGTTCCGCCAGAAGGCGGTGGTCCACGTCGTCCAGGGGGCGCTCAGGCATTCGCCATTCTGGCACTCTGCCGCCCTTCCGGCACCATGCCGCCTCAACACCGGCAGTCCCTTCGGCGAATCCTGAAAGCACCCAAGGAGAACCCGATGTCCCCGCGAACCGCCCTCCTCCTCCCCACCCTGGTGGCCACCCTGTCCGCGCAGGCCCCCCCGGCCCCCAGCCTCAGCCCCGCCCAGCGCAAGGAGGTGGTGGAGGCCCTCGCCCAGCAGCTGAAGGCCCGGTACGTCTTCCCCGAGGTGGCCGCCAAGGTCGGCCGGGCCCTGAAGGACAAGGCCGCTCGCGGGGGCTACGACGCCGCTTCGACCGCCCCGGCCTTTGCCGAGGCCCTCGACAAGGATCTGCGGGCTCTGGGCCAGGACCTCCACTTCCGGGTGGGTTTCGATCCCAATTTTCAGGCCGTCCCCGAATCCCAGGACCGCCCCCCCACGCCGGAGGAGGCCGCCCAGACGCGCCAGGAGATGCTCCGGATGGGCTTCGGCATCTCCAAGGTCGAACGGCTTCCCGGCAACGTGGGCTACCTGGAAGTGCGGGGGTTCGGGCCCACCGCGGCCGTGGCCCCGGCCTATGCGGCCGCCCTCACCCTGCTCTCGGGCACCGACGCCCTGATCCTGGACCTGCGCCGCAACGGCGGTGGGGAGCCCGAGAGCGTGGCCTACCTCCTCAGCCACTTCTTCCCCGAAGGCGATATCCGCCACCTCAATTCCATCTACGACCGCCCCAAGGACGCCACGCGCCAGTACTGGACCGTCGCCGTGGGCGCGCACTACGCGCGGCCCGTCTACGTCCTCATCTCGCCGCGCACCGTCTCGGCCGGCGAGGAGTGCGCCTACGATTTCCAGACCCAGAGGCGGGCGACCCTCGTGGGCGAGGTCAGCGGCGGCGCGGCCAACCCCGGCGAGGACGTTCCCCTCGGGCACCAGTTCGTGGCCTTCATCCCCACGGGCCGCGCCATCAACCCCGTCACGAAAACCAATTGGGAACACGTGGGCGTGAAGCCGGATCTCGCCGTTCCCGCCGCCGACGCCCTCAAGGCCGCGCATACGGCCATCCTCAAGGACCTCGTCGCCCAGGCGAAGGACCCCGATCAGCACGGCGAGTTGGAGGCGACCCTGGCCCAGGTGGAAAAGGGCGAAGTGAATCGACCCAATTACGCGAGACGGTGAAGTCATAGCTTGGATTCGCACGATCTCCGATCAACTACGCATCCTTTTTGGGTGACCGATGAAAATCCATTCCTACGTCCTCCGCCCCAGGGCAAGCCTCGGAAACCCCGGTTCGTTCCGCCAAAATCACCGTCCAGGGCGTCCCGCAACCATGCAGGGAAAGGGCTTGGGTGCCCCTTGGAGGTCGATGAAACTGATCCACGCACAGGAAGGGTTCCCACCGGTGTTTGGGGATTCAACCTCTTCGGATTCCCGGCCTCTCATGGGGGGTGGGTTCCCGGCTACTAGGCAAGGAGCATGGGTCCCCTTCGCTCGGACCGCGCGTCATGGATTCTTAACAAAAATTAATATTTTTGCCAGGTATAGAGTCTTCCCCATTCCGGGGCGCTCCTTCAAAATGATCTTCAGCCGACGGTGCGGGAAGGTTCCGCTCCAAAGCTAGGAAGCAGCGGTACAAGCTTCAACACCTGAACGCCTGGCCTAGGCCTGGCCCTCGAGGAAGGTTCGGATATGGGTTTGCAAAAGCGGGCGGAACGGGGCTGGCTGTCGGGCGAGGGGAGGACGCTTCTGCCCTTCCTGGCGGTGACCTTGGTGGCGGCGGGGGCCTTGGGCTTTTTCGG
>CAYSXG010000549.1:0-2744 GCA_964434895.1 uncultured Solibacteraceae bacterium
TGCGCAGCGGGTCCAGCGCCCGACCGGTCAGGCGAGCGGCCGCTGGGCAGGGCCTGCTCCAGCTGCTTGTCGAAGAAGAGGGCCCCGAAGTGGACGATGAGGAAGCCTGCTGCGAAGACCATCCATAGCGGCAGGGGATCGCTCCCTCCGGTCACGAGGAAGAAGTGGGCGAGGATGCCCCAGCCCACGAGGGTGCCGGACACGAGGGAGGGGTTGAAGCCCCGCGTCCCGGCCATCAGGGTCATCTCCCGCACGCCCACGAAGATGCTGAGGCCCATAAGGCCCAGGTACACCCAGGGGCCCCAGGCGCTGTCGCCGCCGAAGTAGAGGAGGCTGAGGAAGAACAGGGCGAAGACGGCGGCCGTGGCCACGCGCATGCCAAGGTTGCGCTTGTCCACCTTGGGCGCGGCCTGGGGCGCGGAGGGGCCGGGGGCCGGAACGGGGGTCTTGGACTTGGCGTTCATGCCTTTATCCTAGCCCGCCGAAGCGCCGCTCGCGCTGGGCATAGTCCTCCAGGGCCTCCCGGAAACGGGCCGGGCTGAAGTCCGGCCACAGCGTGTCCGTGAGGTAGAGCTCGGCGTAGGCGCACTGCCAGAGCAGGAAATTGGAGATGCGATGCTCGCCCGAGGTGCGGATGAGCAGGTCCACGTCGGGCACGCCGGCGGTCCAAAGCCGCGACTGGATGGCCGCCTCGTCGACCTCGCCGGCCTTGAGGCCGTCCTCCACGCAGCGCTTCGCCGCCTGGGCCAGCTCCAGCCGGGAGCCGTAGTTCACGGCCAGGTGGAAGACCATGCCCGAGTGGTGGGCGGTGGCGGCCTCCAGGTCGCGGATGTCGCGCTGCACGCCGGTGGGCATGCCTTCCAGGGATCCGAGGTGGTGGAAGCGGGTCCCCTTGCGGCGCAGGCGGGGCACGAACATCCGAAGGTAGAGGCGGAGCAGGGCCATGAGGGCGGAGACCTCGGCCGCCGGGCGCTTCCAGTTCTCGGTGGAGAAGGCGTAGAGGCTCAGGTGCTGGATCCCCAGATCCGCCGCCTCGTCCAGGATGTCCTCCACCGCCCGCACCCCGGCCTTGTGGCCTTTGATGCGCGCCAGGCCGCGTTGGGCGGCCCAGCGGCCGTTGCCATCCAGAATGATGGCGATGTGCTTGGGGAGGCTCATGGTCCTCCAGCCTAGACCAGCGGGAGGCCAATCCAGCCAAGGGACCCCCAAGTTGATCCCAAAAAAACGACTATTTTCGATTATGTTTACCAAACCTCACCAACGGGGCATCGGGAACACTGGGATCCTCGGGGCCTGAATTTGATCTGACCTTCCGGAGAGCCGTTGAGAGATCCGGGTCCGCCTGCCCGACCCTGCGGTTTTTTCCCTTCCTGTTAGCCTGGAGCCTTCCTCCGCCACCTCCATGGTCCAGTTCAACACTCGAGCCAACGAGATCCTGCTCAAGCTGGTCTATTACGGGCCGGGGCTCTCGGGCAAGACGACCAACCTCCAGAGCCTGCACAAGCTCTGCGGCGAGGAGCAGCGCGGCGAGATGTTCTCCGTCAACACGCAGGAGGACCGCACCCTCTTCTTCGACCTGCTGCCCATCAACCTGGGCTACATCTACGGCAACGCCATCCACCTGCAGGTCTACACCGTGCCGGGCCAGGTGCAGTACGACGCCAGCAGGCGCGTGGTGCTGGGCGGCGCCGACGGCGTGGTCTTCGTGGCCGATTCCGCCGAGTCCAAGATGCAGGACAACGTGGACTCGCTGTCGAACCTCTACCACAACCTCAACGCGAACCGCCTGAACATCAAGCAGATCCCCTTCGTGCTCCAGTACAACAAGCGCGACCTCGCGGACGCCATGCCCGTGGGCGTGATGAACCGCAGGCTCAACTTCCGCAATGTGCCCTTCTTCGAGGCCATGGCCAACAAGGGCTTCGGCGTCCGCGAGACCTTCCTGGCCATCACCCGGGAGACGGTGGAATACACCTTCCGGAAGTACCACCTCGACAAGAAGGTCCGGGACTTCAACGAACTGATGGCCCTGGTGGACAGCAACCTCCAGGACTCCTTCCGGGAGCCGGAGGCCCTGCCCGAGCCGCCCCAGGATTCCACCGTCCTGCGCCACAGCGGCGTGACCATCGAGACCCTGCCCGTGAGCGGCCTCGTGGACCCCGGCGAGCTGCTGGAGGACGCCCTCAAGTCCAACATGGAGACCGCGAGGCTCTACTCGGACCTCAAGGGCGTGAAGGAGGATCTGGAGCGGAAGCACAGCGAGCTGGTGGAGGTGAACAAGCAGCTGGAGCGCGCCCACCAGGACGGACTGAAGACCCGGCGCTTCCTAGAGCAGCTGGTGCAGAACATCGGCGACGCCGTCGTCTCCTTCTCCCTGGACGGCAAGGTGCTCACCTGGAACGCCGCGGCGGAGCGCATCTTCGGCTATTCGCGGCCCGAGGTCATCGGCAAGCCCTTCATGAACCTGCTGCCCGGCCCCGAGCACGTGGAGCTGTCGAAGATCATCCAGCGCGTGGCCCAGGGCCAGACCCTGCGCGGCCTGCGCGGCGCCTGCCTGCGCAAGGCCGGCATCCCCTTCACCGCCGCCATGACCTTCGCCCCGGTGAAGAGCGCCGACGACCGCGTCATCGCCATCTCCTCCCTGATCCGCGACCTGGAGGAACACCCGGCGCTGGGCCCCGCCCCGCCCGTACCGCCCATGCTGGAGGCCGCCGCCCACCGCGTGGAGCCGGCCCTGGCCGAGG
>CAYSXG010000550.1:0-2739 GCA_964434895.1 uncultured Solibacteraceae bacterium
CCGCGCTTCCAGCTCCCCGCGCCGGCGATCCCCCTGGAGGGTCCAAGGGGCCGAAATCCGGCCCTCCACCCGGACCCAGCCCGTGGGTCGCGCGGCGTCGCGCCGGGCCTCCCGGGCCAGGCCCCCCAAGGTGGCCCAGGCCAGGGCGAGGCCCAGGGGCAGGAAGGCCAGGCGAGGGCGGCGGAGCAGGGGCAGGGTGGCCAGGAGCGCCCCCCAGCCGGCCAGATGCCAGGCCAGAGGCAGGACGCCGTCCCAGCTTTCCGGCACCACCCAGGGCAGGGCGCTGGCCCCGGCGAGGGCCCAGGCCAAGGGCCACACCTCCCCTCCGCTCAGGCGGCGCCAGAGTCCCTCCCGGCTGAACATGGATCGAAGTTTACGGAAACTTCTATTTGCCAGGGTGTTCAATCCTTGACAGGTTCGGCGGGATCGATACCTTTGGGCCATGCTTCCCCATGCGGTCCGAGTACTCCTGGTGGACGACGATCCCCTCATCCTGGATCTGGTCTCCCGCCTCCTCACGCTGCAGGGTCACGAAGTGGTCCAGACCGGATCCGGTCTTCGGGCCGAGCAGCTGCTGGGGAACGATCGCTTCGACGTGGCGATCCTGGATCTCATCCTGCCGGACCACAGCGGACTGGACCTCGCCCGCCTGGCCCTCGCGGACCCGGGAATGGTGGTGGTGATGCTGTCCGGGACCACGTCGGTGGAGCAGGTGCTCGAGGCCATGCGGATGGGGATCTACGACTTCATCCAGAAGCCCTTCAAGGTCGACGAGCTGCAGAATCGCCTGCTGCGCGCCATCGAAAAGGCCCAGATCAAGCTCGAGACCAAGCGCATGCAGGCCCAGTCCATGGACGAGGAGGGGGGGCCGGCCCTCGTGGGCTGCGGCAGCGCCTGGGAGAACCTCCTCGCCTTGGTGCAGCGGGTGGCCCAAAGCTCCTCGACGGTGCTCATCACGGGGCCTTCGGGCACCGGCAAGGAACTGGTTGCCCGGTCCCTCCATCATTTCAGCCGCCGCTCCCAGGCCCCCTTCGTGCCCATCCACTGCGGGGCCATCCCGGAGAACCTCCTGGAGGACGAGCTCTTCGGCCACGTCAAAGGGGCCTACACCGATGCCCGGACGGACCGCCCCGGGCGCTTCCAGCAGGCGGAGGGGGGGACCCTCTTCCTGGACGAGATCGGGACCATGCCCCCCTCCCTCCAGGTGAAGCTGCTGCGGGTCCTGCAGGAGCGGGAGTTCACGCCCCTGGGCAGCACCAAGAGCTTCAAGGTGAACCTCCGGGTGGTGGCGGCCAGCAACGAGGACCTCAGCGAACTCGTGGTCCAGCGGCGCTTCCGGGAGGACCTCTACTACCGCCTGAACGTCATCCCCATCCAGCTCCATCCCCTCCGGACCCACCCCGAGGACATCTCCAGGCTGGTGGCCCACTTCATCCGGAAATTCTCCAGGTCCATGAACCTCCCCCTCAAGCAGTTGGATCCGGAGGCCCTGCGGGCCTTGGAGGCCTACGAATGGCCGGGCAACATCCGCGAACTGGAAAACACCATCGAGAGGGCCATGGCCCTGGGCGTGGATCCGGAGCGCCTGCAGCTGCACGACCTGCCCGTGGCGGTGGCTAAGTCCCTGCCCCACGGCCCCGAGGTCACCCTTCCCCCCCAGACCGAATTGTCGGTCTTCCTCGAAGGCCTGGAGCGGCGGTTCATCCTGGAAGCCCTGTACGCCACCGGGTGGAACAAGAGCGAGGCCGCCCGCCGTCTGGGCATGCGGCGGACCACCCTCCTGCACCGCATCAAGGCCCTGGACATCCCCCCCCCTCGGGATCCCGAATTGAGCGAGGTGCCATGAGGCGAGCCCGATCCCTGCCCCTCCTTCCCTGTCTGGCGGGGGCCCTGGCCGTCGGGACGGGGGCCCGCGCCTGGAGCCCCCAGTTCCACGAAACCCAGACCCGCTTGGCCCAGCGCATGGTGCCTCGGGGGATGGCCCGCTTCGTCCGGGCCCACGAGGGGGCCCTTCTGGAGGGCGCGCGGGGGGTGGCCAGCGACCAGCCCCCGACGGTGGAGGAGGTGGAGGAGCAGTTCCACCGGATCGTGGCCATGAGCGAGGCCCACAAGCGCTCGGAGGCCATCGTCCGGGAGCTGGGGATCCTCGGGAAGATGGTCCAGCTCCTGGCGGACCCCTCGGTTTCCGTGGGGGTCACCCCCCTGCGGGCCACCTTCGAGGCCTACGCGGACGAGCGGTCCAAGGACATGGTGCTGAGCCGCGAGCCCTACTGGTCCCTCCGGGAGCCCCTGGACCCGAGGCCGCGCCTCCTGGGCCTGGTGGAGACGAAGTTCGCCCGGCATCGGCAGCTGCTGGAATGCGCGGATCCCTCCACCGGCAAGCGCCTGGGGAGCCGGGACGGCCTCTCCGTGCCCTTCGCCCTTCTTCAGCTGGGATTTTCTTCGGGCGTCAACGCCACCGCCAATCATTGGACCCTGCTCTGGCGGGCGGCGGGGGACCTCTGGGAAGTGCCTCCCCCGGAACGTTAGGACCTAGGCCAAACGAGGGTCTGGGGCTATCTTTTACCAATCCCTATGGAGCCGCGCATGGCCACCTATTCCCGCCTGGGTTCGTACTTGTTGTCCAGCGAGCTGACCGCCGATCCGGTGGGCAAGATCCATCGCGGCATCGTGCTGGTGGGCGATAAGTTCGACCGGCACGTGCTGGTGCGGAGCTTCTTCGAGGAGCTGATCCAGGCG
>CAYSXG010000551.1:0-2736 GCA_964434895.1 uncultured Solibacteraceae bacterium
GTTTCCAGTCCGTGCTCTACGGCAAGTCCGCCGCCGCCCCGGCGGCCGAGGCCCGGCCCGGACTGAGCGCGGCTCTGCTGACGAAGTAGATGCCCGTCCTGGCGAGGACCCGCGCCAGCACCCGGGCCCTCGCCGGCCACGGAACCTTGATGACGCGCTGCCTCATCGCAGGCCTACCGGTGGCGTCCGCCTGCTCGGGGCGCGGCGCCTGCGGGAAGTGCGTGCTGCGGATCCTGGAGGGCGGAGAGGCCCTGAGCCCGCCCGACCTCCACGAGCTCCGCGTCCTGGATCGCAACGGCGCGGAGGCCGATGAACGGCTCGGCTGCCAGACCCGGGTGGAGGACGCCCTGGCCCGCGTCGTTGTCAGCACGGGGTACTGGTGAGACGCTCCCTGCTCCTCGGCACCCTGCCCTTCCTGGGCCTGAGTGGCTTCATGGCCTGGAAGACCCATGCGGTCGCGCGGGAATTGGTGGATCCGCCCTTCTACCGCGCCCAGCCCCTGGTCCGGGTGGAGGCGACCTACGCAGAGCTGGCCAAGGGCGGCGAAGGCGATCCCGGCGGCAGCTGGTCCAGCGAGGAGGTGGCCGGGCTCCAGCTCTGGACGCTGCGGCGGGCCAAGGCCTCCAAGGGCATCGTCCTGCTGCTGCACGGATTCGGCGACGACCGTTGGGGCACCAGTCCCGCGCTGAAGTGGTTCCCGGACCTGGACGCGGCCATCTTCACCTACCGGCGCAGGGACGAGGCCATGAGAGCCGGCGCCTCCGTGCCGCCCGTGACCTTCGGCGCCCGGGAATCCGAGGAGGCCGTGGCCATGGTCCACCGCCTCGAGGCCAGGGGATGGCCCAGGAAGCGGATCCTTCTGATGGGCCGCAGCCTGGGGGCCTCCGTGGGCCTGTTGGCGCTAGGGAAGCTGGAGGCCGAAGGCCGCGGTCCCTTGGCGGGCCTCGTGTGGGAGGGCGCGCCCCTGAGCAGCACGGACTTCGCCGAGCGGCTCGTCCGGGGTCCCAAGGACCGCACCTGGCATCTCCTCGCGCCGCCGCTCGGATACGCCGGCGCCCAGCTCGCGGGGCGATGGGGCGGCTACGACCCCATGGACACCGATGTCAGGATCCAGCTCAATGGGCGGATGCTGCAGACTCCCGCCCTGGCCTTCCTCGCCACCCAGGACCGCCTGGCGCCCTATCCGGGGCAGCTGGACATCGCCTCCCATTTCCGCGTGCTCGACAAGGTCGAGGTGGCCACTTGGCACCTGCACTGCTCGGAACTGCTCGGACCGCGCTACTCGGAATCGATCCGGACCTTCACCCGGCGCAACATCCCTGAATGAGAAGAGGCCCCGGAAGGGGCCTCTTCACCAGGAAGAAGGGTCGGCTCAGTTCGCGGCGTCGGGGGACTCGGCGTTGGCCTTGGTGATGCCCGCGACGATCTTGGGGGCCATGCGGTCCACGATGGGCTCGAAGACCTTGTTCACCAGTTCCTCGTCGTACTGGACCTCGGCGCCCGTGCCCGCCACCTTCACGGTGGTTTCACCGGTTTTGGCCTCGTCCTTGCCGCTCCAGAGGATCTCGCCGGTCTCCACCTCGATGAGGCGGCAATCGAGACGGCCGCTGAAGGTGGCCTTCTTGATGTTCACATCGCCGGCCACGGCGCCCGCCGTAGAGTTGCCGGTGACCTTGCCCACCAGGGCGCCCACGCCCCAGCCGGAGCTGAAGCCGCCCTCCTTGTAGGCGAAGCGGGTCACCTTGCCGGTCATCACGTACTTCACGCCCAGCAGCTTGCCGATCTTCTGGACGGTGTTCACGTCCACTTCACCGCTCTGCTGGAACTGCAGCTCGCCGCGGATCTCGTCCAGGCGCTCGCGCTCCACCATGCGCACCTTGCCCTGGCCGTTCTCCATGATGGCGGTCGTGAAGAGGTCGCGGAGCTGGTTGGAGATGGTGCCCATGTGGTTGCCCCAGCCGCCGAAGTGCCATCCGTACCAGGCGTCGGGAGCCGACTTGAACTCCAGGATGGCCATGCGGGGCAGCTTGGACTTGTCCACCTTCTGGGCAGGCGCCGCGGCACCGGCAGCCAGGGTGGCGAGGGCGAGGAAGAGTGCCTTGAACTTCATGGAATGCCTCCGAGGGGCTTGGGGGATGGCTGTAATTCTAATCCTCGATGAGCTTGTTGCGCAGTTCTTTTCCAAGCTTGAAGTAGACCACCCGCTTGGGCGGCACTTCGATGCTCTCGCCGCTGCGGGGGTTCCGGCCCACGCGGCCGCGGCGGTCCCGCAGCCGGAAGCTGCCGAAACCGCGGAGCTCCACTCCTTCTCCGGTCTTCAGGGCCGCGATGACGCTGTCCAGGAAGGTGTTCACCAGCAGGTCCGCGTCCTTCTTGCCCAGTTCGAGGCGGTCCATGAGGTGCTTGGCCAGGTCCGCTTTCGTGAGGGTTTCCACGGGATCCATGGGGACTCCAAGGGGACTGATTCGGGAAGGGTGACCCTCAATAGATCGCCAACCCCTCCCCGCGGTCAAGGGTTGCCTTTAAAAGATTTCGGAATAGAGGAAGGGCCCCGGACGGGGCCCTTCCATCGAATGTGGGGCGGCCTAGTCCACGAGCCATTCCAGGAGGAAGCGGGGGCCCTCGCCGCTGGGGCCGTAGGGGCGGTAGTCCCGTTCCTTGCTGGACCAGCAGGCGGAGAGGTCCACGTGCGCCCAGGAGGTGCCACCGACGAACTCCCGCAGGAAGAGGCCGGCG
>CAYSXG010000552.1:0-2732 GCA_964434895.1 uncultured Solibacteraceae bacterium
CCACCTCGCCTACCTCATCTACACCTCCGGATCCACCGGCCTCCCCAAGGGCGTCATGGTCGAACACCGCCACGTCGCCCGCCTCTTCAGCTCCACCCAGGCCTGGTTCCGCTTCGGGCCCCACGACGTCTGGACCCTCTTCCACTCCTACGCCTTCGACTTCTCCGTCTGGGAAATCTGGGGCGCCCTCTTCTACGGCGGACGCCTCGTCCTCGTCCCCCGCGACACCGCACGCTCCGCCCAAAGCTTCTACCGCCTCCTCTGCCGCGAGCGCGTCACCGTCCTCAACCAGACCCCCAGCGCCTTCCGACAGCTCATGGCCGCCCAGGCCGAAGCCCCCGAACCCCACGCCCTCCGCGAGGTCATCTTCGGCGGCGAGGCCCTCGAAGTCACCGCCCTCCGGCCCTGGTACGAGCGCGACGAAAACCGCGCCACCCGCCTGGTCAACATGTACGGCATCACCGAAACCACCGTCCACGTGACCTACCGCCCTCTCAGCCAGGCGGACGCCGAGGCCCGGGGCGGCAGCCCCATCGGGTCCCGCATCCCCGACCTGAGGACCTACATCCTCGACGCCCATCGCCAGCCCGTGCCCGTCGGCGTCCCCGGCGAACTCTACGTCGGCGGGGCCGGCGTCGCCCGGGGCTACCTCCACCGCCCCGAACTCACCGCCGAGCGCTTCCTGCAAGACCCCTTCGCCCCGGAGCCCGGGGCCCGCATGTACAAGACCGGCGACCTCGGCAAGTGGCTGCCCGACGGCTCCATCGAGTTCCTGGGCCGCAACGATTTCCAGGTCAAGATCCGGGGTTTCCGCATCGAGCTCGGGGAAATCGAGGCCCGCCTGGCCGAGCATCCCGACGTCCGCGACGCCGTGGTGCTCGCCCGCGAGGAGGCCGATGGGAACAAGCGCCTCGTGGCCTACCACGTCCCCGCCGAAGGCCGGGAGGCAGCCCCCGCGGAGGCCCTCCGGATCCATCTGAAGGCCGCCCTGCCCGACTACATGGTCCCCGCCGCCTACGTCCCCCTGGACCGCTTCCCCCTCACCCCCAACGGCAAGCTCGACCGCAAGGCCCTCCCCGCCCCCGAGGCCGGGGCCTATGCCGCCCACGCCTACGAGGCTCCGGCGGGCGAACTGGAAACCCTTCTGGCCTCCATCTGGACCGATCTCCTCAAGGTGGAGCGGATCGGCCGGCGCGATAACTTCTTCGACCTGGGGGGCCATTCCCTGCTGATGGTGCAGGTCGTCTCCCGCCTGCGTCAGAGCCTGGGCCTGGAAAGCACGCTGGGGGACATCTTCGCGCATCCGGTGCTGGCGGACTTCGCGCAGCACCTCAGGACGGCGGCCCAAACCCAGCTGCCCCCCATCCAGCCCACGGAACGCGGAGGGCGGGCGGCCCTCTCCTTCGCCCAGCAGCGGCTGTGGTTCCTGGCCCAGATGGAAGGCGTGAGCGAGGCCTACCACATCCCCACGGCCCTGCGCCTCCAGGGGGACCTGGACCGCGCCGCTCTGAAGCGGGCCCTGGACCGCATCGTGGCGCGGCACGAAGCGCTGCGCACCACCTTTGTCCAGCTGGACGGCGAACCCGTGCAACGGATCGCCTCGGCGGAGGCCTGCGGGTTCCATCTGCTGGAGCGGGACCTGCGCCACCACTCCGAGGCCGAACAGGAACTGGTCCGCCTGGGCTCCGAAGAGGCCGGCGCTCCCTTCGACCTGGCCCGTGGTCCCCTCATCCGGGGCCGGCTGATCCAGATGGGGGAGGCCGACCACGCCCTGCTGATCACCATGCACCACGTCGTCTCCGACGGCTGGTCCATGGGGATCTTCATCGATGAATTAAGCTCGCTCTACGCCGCCTTCCGCGACGGGCAGGAGGACCCGCTGCCGGCCCTGGAGGTGCAGTACGCGGACTACGCCACCTGGCAGCGGCGCTGGGTGAGCGGAGAGGTCCTCCAGCAGCAGGCGGACTACTGGGAGGCCACGCTGGCCGGGGCCCCCCACCTGTTGGAGCTGCCCGCCGACCATCCCCGGCCGGCCCGCCAGGCCTTCGCGGGCGACACCGTCACGTTCGAACTGGATCCGGCCCTGGCGGAGGGACTCCGGGCCCTGAGCCAGCGGCACGGCACCACCCTGTTCATGACCCTCCTGGCGGGCTGGGCGGCCCTGCTTTCGCGGCTGTCCGGCCAGGAGGACCTGGTCGTCGGCACCCCCTCGGCCAACCGCGGGCGGGCCGAGATCGAAGGCCTCATCGGCTTCTTCGTCAACACCCTGGCCCTGCGCCTGGACCTTTCGGGATCCCCCACCGTCGGCGATCTTCTGGAGCGGGTCAGGGCCCGAGCCCTGGCGGCCCAGCAGCACCAGGACATCCCCTTCGAGCAGGTGGTGGACCTGGCCCGCCCCGTCCGCAGCCTCTCCCACAGCCCCCTCTTCCAGGTGATGTTCGTCTGGCAGAACACCCCCGACGGGGATCTGGAATTGCCGGGCCTGAGCCTGGCCCCCATGGCCGGGGGGACCGCCACGACCGCCAAGTTCGATCTCTCCCTCACCCTGCAGGAGGCGGGGGGGACCCTCGTCGGCGGGCTGGAGTTCGCGACTTCCCTCTTCGAGCGGGCCACCATCGAGCGCTACCTGGGCTATTTCCGGACCCTGCTGGAGGCCATGGTGGCCGACGAGGCCCGACCCGTGGACCGCCTGCCCCTCCTTTCCGAGGCCGAGCGGCTCCAGGTCCTCGAAG
>CAYSXG010000553.1:0-2725 GCA_964434895.1 uncultured Solibacteraceae bacterium
CTCTTCCGGCCAGACGAGCTGCTCGGGAGACAGCGCCGTTTCCCTCGTCGGGCCCCTCCCGATGTCCCTGTAAGGCCAGCCCACCCCGAGCCCCGCCGTGACGGGGGTGGAGGGCCGGAACCACCGCTCGGGCACCCCGCTGGACCCGCTGCCAGCGCGTTTCCTTGGGAATCGAGGGGGTGCTTCCCGGACGATTCGCCAGAAGCCAGTTCAGGTAGGCCCCGCGGAAGGTCGCGAGGGGAGCCCCCTTGCCGTCGTAGTCCGCCGCCAGGGGCAGCCAGGTCTGCTTGCCGTTGATCGCGAGCAGGGCCCCCAGGCCGTCCTTCGTCAGCGTGACCGCGACCACCGGGGCCCCGGCGCGCCATCCGTTCCCGTTGGGCCAGGCCTCGTCCCAGCAGCCCAGGTCCACCAGGCCCGGGCTCCCCTTGGTCTGGAGGGCGTAGCGATGGCTCCGAAGGAAGGGTCCCGGGACCTGGGGGTCCGTGCAGGCCCCGTCCCACACCATCTCGCGCATCCCGCCGTGATCTTCGATGAGCATCGCCACCCAGGGGCCCTTCCAGCCCTTAAGGCCCGGAATGAAGTCGTCGCTGTCCGCGACCAGACGCCCCCCCGCCAGCAGGACCGAAAGGAGCATCAGGGCACGGATGGAAGCGCGGATCCAGGACACGGAGCTACCTCGAGTCTTCACGAAACCCCCTCCTAGTCGCGGGTCGGGGTGGCGGGGGCGTTCAGAATCAGGGAAAGGGCCGCCAGGGAAGGCAGAGCGAAACTCTTCGGCTGGGGCCAGAGGAAGCTTGACGTGGAGGCCACCACCACCGTGGCCTTGGCGGACACCGCGGGATTGGAGGCGCTGGTGGCCACCACGTGGTAGACACCCGGGAGGCTCGGAGCCGTGTAGGTGCCGTCCGCCGTGATGGAGCCACCGGAGGCGCCTTCCTCCACGGACCACAGGACGCTGGAATCCGGAAGCCCGACGGCGGAGGCCGCGAAGGTCCGGGTGGCGCCCGGGGCCAGGAGGGTGGAGCCCGGCGTCACCGAGAGGGAGGAGCTGACCTTGTTGATGCGGAACTGCACGCCGGTGGAGTCGTAGCTGTAGCTGCCGTTGCCGTAGCCCACGGCCACGTCGACGGTATCGCCGGCCTGGACGGAGAGGGTGCCCCGGTAGCTCGGGCCCGCGTGGAAGGCGTTCACGTTGCCATCGAATTTGGAGACCCCGTTCAGCAGGACGTGAACGTCCGTGGTGGTGGGCTGGGGATCGATGCCCGTGAAGGAGGCGCTCACGTCCACGAGACCGGATTCAGCCGCGGTCCACCGGAGCACGGAGTATTGGCCTCCGGAGCCCGGGTGCATGCCCAACTGGCCTGGCGCGTAGGTCACGTTGGCCCCGGAAATGGAGACGCTATTCGCGAAGGGGTTGTGGAGGATGGAGCAGGTGGGCCAGGCGTCCCAGTCCTCCAGGCCGTCGGCGCGGGGCGCATGGTTCGGGAAGGGCGTGAAGGCGTTGCCCAGGGTGCCGGTCCATCCGTAGGACCAGGCGCCGTTGGGGTTCACGGTGTTCTTGAACTCGTCGGCGGCGTCGAAGTCGCGCACGTCCACGGTGGCCACGGCGGGGAGGGCCGGGTCCAGGGAACTGGCTGCGGTGACGGTGTAGGTCCCCGGCTGCAGGGGCGCCGTGTAGGAGCCGTCCGCACCCACGCTGCCGCCGCTGGCCCCCCAGACGAGGGGCGCGTTCTGGCCGTCGGGCCGGGCCGCCGCGAAGGCCACCGTCCCGCCCGGCTTCACCGCAACCCGCGCGGGTGTGAGGGAGACCGGCACGAAGAGGGCCGTCACTTCGCTGGGGCTGAGGGCGCGGCTATAGACCCGCAGATCGTCCATGGCCCCGTCGAAGTGACCCGAGCCATAGACGCAGGCGCCGCTGGCCGCGTAGTTGACGACGAAGGTGCTGGTGTTGGAGGTCAGGGGGGCCGGGGCCACCCATTTCGTGTCGACGAGGGCCCCATCCTGGAAGGCCTGCTTGAGGCCGGTGCTGGCGTCGTAGGTCAGCACCAGGTGGGTCCAGCGGGCGATGGGGACCGCCAGGCCCGCGGGCCACCAACGGTCAGAACTGCCCGTGCCCGTATCCCAGGCGACGGTGCGGTTGGCCTCCAGGACCACGTCGTAGGCCGACGTCGCGCCGTAGATGGAGCCCTTGTGGAGGAGGCTGCGCCAGTTCCCGTTGTTTTTGCAGTTGGGGTCCGCCGGCAGGTACAGCCACAGGGCCAGGGAGATGCTCTGGGGGTTCAGCTTGGCGCTGTTGGGCACTTCCAGGTAGGAGGTGTAGCCGTTGAATTGCAGGGCCTGGCCCTGGCCCACGCGACCCTCGATCCAGGCGAGGCTGCCGTAGAGGGCGCCGTTGAGGGCGTTGGGGGTGGAATCCAGGACCGTGGCCCCGGAACCTTCCTCGAATTTCCAGCGCGCCACGAGGCTGACGGCGGGGTTGCCGTCCGTGACCAGCACCTTGGCCGCGACGGTCTTGGTGGGGTCCGCGAGGCTCTTGGCGGTGACCGTGACGGTCCCCGGGGCCCCGGGTGTGAAAAGGCCATCTGTCGTGATGGAGCCCGAGGTGGCGCTGAAGGCCACTCGCGTATCCACGGTCCCCGCCACGTCCGCGGCAAACTGGGCGGTGTCGGTCGCGGCCAGGCTGGGCACCGAGCGGGTGAGCTCGATGATGACCCCCGCCTGGCGG
>CAYSXG010000554.1:0-2716 GCA_964434895.1 uncultured Solibacteraceae bacterium
GGGGGGCCGGGGGGTTGGGCAGTTGGTTGAAGGAACCGAAGGGGAAGGGGGCCCCGGTCTCCAATGGAAGGGGGCCCACCTCCGGGGCGTCCGGGGGGGGGCCGTAGCACAGGAAGCAGCCTGGCAGCCGGAGGAGGCTTTCGGAACAGTAGGGTTCCGAAAGGCCCGGCGGGTCCGTCAGTCCGTCGCAGATGCGCCAGCGGATCTCCTCCATGCCCGTGGAGTGGGGGTAGCCCAGCCAGGTGGCCTGGACCGGGGCCGGGCGATGGGCGAAGAGGTCCAGGCGGTTGTGGGCCGTGTGGCCCGCCAGGTCCACCAGCACGTCGACGCCGTCCCGCCGCACCAGGCCCGCCGCCTCCGCGGAGCCCATCCCGCGGATATCCCTCCAGCCGTCCACCAGCCCCTTGATCCGCTCCGTGGTGGCGTCGGGGCTGTTCACGTTGGCGTAGGCGAAGACCTCGAAACCCTCGCGGTCGTGGGCCCGGAACAGCGGTTCCGCGAAGTAGGCGCAGGAGTGCTGGAAGAAGTCCGGGGAGACGTAGCCGATCCGGAGCCGGCGGCCCTCGAGGGGCCCCAGGACGGCCGCCGGCACTGCGGGCCGCTCCCGGGCCTCGTTCCAGGCGCGGTGCGCGGCCCAGATGGAGGCGGGGCTTTCCCGGGGATCGTAGAGGCGGGTGAAGAGGGCGTTGTCCTGGGCGTCCCGGTCCCGGGGGTCCAGTTCCGCCGCCCGATCGAAGGCCGAGCGCGCCCCCGCCACGTCCCCCTCGGAGAGCAGCATGGTGCCGAGGTTGAGGTGGGGCTTGGCGTAGGCGGGGTCCTCGGCGATGGCGCGGCGGTAGGCCTCCTGGGCCTCCTCGCCCCGGCCCAGGCGCTCGCGCGCGATGCCGAGGTTGAACCAGGCGGTGGCATAGGCCGGATCGAGCCGGAGGGATTCGAGGTAGGCGGCCTCGGCGCGGTCCACCTGGCCCAGATCCATGAGCCGGGAGCCCAGGTTGTTGTGGGCCTCGGGCATGGCGGGATCCAGGGCGAGGGCCCTCTCGAAGCAGGCCGTGGCGGCCGTGTTCTCCTTCAGCTCCACGAAGACGTTCCCCAAATTCACCAGGGCCCCCGGGTAGGCAGGCTTCAAGGCCAGCGCCCTTTCCAGTTCGGCCCGGGCCTCCGGGAGGCGGCCCAGCCCCTGGTAGGCGGTGCCCAGGTTGAAGTGGGCCTCCGGAAAGTCCGGGTGGAGGGCGAGGGCCCGGCGGAAAGCCTCCACCGCCAGCTCCCCCCGACCCTGGGCCAGAAGGCTGCTGCCCAGGTTGTTCTCCACGTCCGGCAGGCCGGGGTCCCGCTTGAGGGATTCCAGGTGGCAGACGATGGCGTCGTCGAATTCCCCGCGCAGGTGGAGGAGGCGACCCAGGTTCCCCCACACCACGGGGTTTTCGGAATCCAGGCCCAGGGAGGCCGAAAGGGCCTCCGCCGCCTCCTCCCGGCGCCCCTCCCCCTCCAGGAGGACCGCCAGCCGAGCAAAGCCTGGAGCCTCCGGCCGCAGGTCCAGGGCCGCCAAGGCGCTGTCGATGGCCTCGGGCCCTCGGCCCGCCGCCTCCAGGGCCAGGGAGAGGTTGCCGTGGGCCTCCACCAGGCCCGGGTCCCCTTCGAGGGCCCGCCGGTAGTGCGCCATGGCCTCCTCCAGCCCCCCTTCCTCGCGCAGCAGACGGCCCAGTGGTCCGTGGGCCCCGACGCTGTTCGGTTGGCCCTCCAGCACCGCCTCGAAGGCCGCCTTCGCCTCCAGGGGCCGCTCCTGCTTCCTCAGGAGGTTGCCCAGGTTGAACCGGGCCTCGGCATAACCAGGCCGCAGTTCCAGGGCCTTGCGGAAGCTGGTCTCCGCCTCCTCCCATCGGCCCGCGGCCTCCTGGAGGGTGCCCAGGTTCATGCGAAAGGTGGGGGAATCCGGACGCCCCTCCACCGCCTTCCCGATGAGCCTCAGACCTTCCTGCAGGTCCCCCCCTTGGAAGCGGCAAAGGCCCAGCAGATGGAGGGCGTCCCCATGGTCCGCCTGCCGAGCGAGGATGGCGGCGTAGAGGGCCTCGGCCTCCCCGAGACGACCGGCCTGATGGTGCTGGAGGGCCAGGGAGAGCTCCTCCCCAAGGGATCGGGTGGCATTCATTCGGGCTCCGGAGGTGGACCATGTTCCTCCGGGAAGGCGCCGGCGGCTAGGGTCCTGAAAGCCGGAAGGCCCTTCATTTACTGAACATCCCCTTCAGCTTGCCCATGAGCCCCGGGTTGCCGGGCTCGGAGACCGAAGGGACCTCGTTCAAGTTGAGGTCCGGAGGCACGAGCACCGAGGGGTCCAGCTCCAGGGCCTTCTTGAAACAGACCACCGCGTTGGCGTGGAAGCCCTTGCGGTGGTAGACGTCCCCCAGGACGGCCCAGGGTTCGGCCACCAGCGGGTTCACCCGCGTGGCCTGCTGCAGGGCCTCCACGGCCCGGTTCACCCAGGCCGGGTTGGCCAGCCGGATCTTGCCCAGCAGCAGCCAGGCCTCGAAGGAGAAGCGGGAGTCCGGATCCATCCGGACGGAGTCCTCCAGGGCGCGGACCGCCTCGGCCGGCCGCTCCTGGATCAGCAACAGCTTGGCCTTTTTCGTCAGCTGCCGGGCCTTCAAGGCCGGGGAATCCGCGGGAATCCCGGGATTGGTATCCCCCTCCACGGGCAGGGAGCGTTCGTAGAAGGGATCCT
>CAYSXG010000555.1:0-1702 GCA_964434895.1 uncultured Solibacteraceae bacterium
CCGCCGGGTTCCTCGGGCCCCGCCCGCCTTCTGCTGCCGCCCTCCGACCTCCCACCGCGCCCCCCACCCGCGGCTCGGCCCGGTGGCCGCCCCGGATGCGGCCTCCGCTCCGCCCCTTGATTGGGCCCAATATCCGTTACGGCATCCCCGAAGGCGCCAGGACCTGGGTGATCCCCGTCACATGCCGATGGCTTCCGCCCCCGCCGAGGCTCAGCCCTCCCGCAACCACCGCGCCGCCGACCGCGCGTAGTAGGTGAAGATCAGGTCCGCCCCGGCCCTCCGGATGCTGGTGAGGGCCTCCAACACCACGCGCCGCTCGTCCAGCCAGCCGTTCTGCGCCGCGGCCTTGAGCATCGCGTACTCGCCGCTCACGTGGTAGGCCGCCACGGGCAGGGCGGTGCTTTCCCGCACCAGGCGGATGACGTCCAGGAAGAAGGTGGCGGGCTTCACCATGAGGATGTCCGCGCCCTCCAGCTCGTCCTGCTCCACCTCCCGCAGGGCCTCGCGGACGTTGGCCGGATCCATCTGGTAGGTCTTCTTGTCGCCGAAGCGGGGCGCGGAGTCCAGGGCGTCCCGGAAGGGGTTGTAGAAGGCCGAGGCGTATTTCACGCAGTAGCTGAGGAGGCTCACCTCCGTGTAGCCACGCCCGTCCAGGGCCCCGCGGATGGCTCCGATGCGGCCGTCCATCATGTCGCTGGGGCTCACGATGTCCGCCCCGGCCTCCGCGTGGCAGAGGGCCTGCTTGCACAGCAGCTCCACCGTCTCGTCGTTGAGGATCCGGCCATCCTTCACCAGCCCGTCGTGGCCGTCGCTGTTGTAGGGGTCCAGGGCCACGTCCGTGATGGCGCAGGCCTCCGGGAAGCGGGCCTTCAGGGCCCGCACGGCGCGGGGCACCAGGCCCTCGGGGTTCCAGGCCTCCTCGGCCCCGGGGGTCTTCTGGACCTCGGGGATGGCGGGGAAGAGATCGAAGGCCCGCACCCCTTCGGAAAGGGCCCCCTCCACCTCCCGCAGCATGCCGTCCAGGTCCAGGCGCTCGCAGCCGGGCATGGAGGCGATGGGCTGGTTCCCGGTCCCTGGATGGATGAAGAGGGGCAGCACCAGGTGCTGGGGCGTGAGGAAGGTCTCCTGGGCGAAGCCCCGCAGGACAGGGCTCTTGCGGTTGCGACGGGGGCGGATGGGCAGATCAAGCATGGGCGGCTCCGCGTCCCAGTGTGCCGCTCCCCGGCGGGAAGCTCCAAGCCGATTCCCCGGGAGGGATCAGACCAGGCCCCGCTCCGCCAGCTCCCCCTTGACGTAGGCGTAGACCACCGGGGCCAGGACGAGGCCCGGCAGGCCGAAGGCCACTTCCAGGGCCACCATGGACATCAGCACCTCCCAGGCCTGGGCGTGAATGCGCTTCCCGACGATCCTGGCGTTGGCCAGGTACTCCAGCTTGTGGATGAGGACGAGGTAGACCAGGCTGGCGAGGCCCACCCGGGGCCCGGCGCTGAGGCTGATGAGCACGATGGCGGTGTTGGAAAGCAGGTTGCCGATCACCGGCAGGAGCCCCGCGGCGAAGGTCACCGCCACGAGGGTGGGCCGCAGGGGCAGGGAGACCCCGCAGAGGGGCAGCACCGCGAAGAGGTAGAGGGCGCCCAGGGGGGTACTCAGGGCGCTGAAGCGGGCCTGGGCGAAGAACACCCACTCCAAGGGAGCCAGGAGG
>CAYSXG010000555.1:1712-2708 GCA_964434895.1 uncultured Solibacteraceae bacterium
CGCTCGGCCAGGGCCTGGGCCAGGGGTCGGGCGTCCCCCTCGGCGGGATGGTGGAAGAAGGCCAGGAGGCCGATCATGGCCCCCGCCACCCCGTGGGCCAGCACCCCTCCCGCGTGGCTGCCCGCGGCCCGGATGCCCTGGGCGTGCTCGCGCATGAGGGCCGCCAGGGCCTCCCCCAGCGTGTCGGCGGCGGTGAAGCGCTCGGGGATCCAGCGGCCCCCCAGCTGCTGGCGCACCCCGTCCAGGATCTGGGCCATGCGGGAGAACAGGTCCGGCAGATCGCTGGCCCGGGCCTTCCAAACCAGGGCCAGGGCCAGGGCCCCCCCCGCCATCAGCAGGCCCCCCGTGAGGCCCAGGAGGCCCAGGGCCACCCAGCGGGCCCTCCCCCCGGAGCCCAGGCCCCGCCGCCCGAGGAAGGCCGACGTGGCCCGTAACAGGCTGTAGAGCAGCAGGCCCGCGAGGAGGGCGGGCACCAGGTGGAAGCCCAGGACGAAGAGGAGGCCGAAGGCGACGAGGCCCAGGGCGAGGCGTTCAGAAAGCATGGACGGTCTCCGGAGACCCCTTAGGATAAGGGCATGCCGGGCCGCCGCCTCATCCTTGCCATCACGGGAGCCTCGGGCTCCGCCTTCGGCGTGCAGGTGCTGCGCCGGCTATCGGCCAACGCGGAGGTGGAGGAGATCGCCCTGCTGCTCTCCCCCACCGGGAAGCGCTGCCTGCTGGATGAGACGGGCCTCACGCCCAAGGAGCTCGCCGCCCTTGCGAAGGTGGGCCTGCGGGACGAGCGGGACCTCGGGGCGGACATCTCCAGCGGCTCCCACCGCACCGACGGCATGGTCATCGTCCCCTGTTCGGCGGGCTCCCTGGGCCGCATCGCCTCGGGCCACAGCGAGGGCCTGGTGAGCCGGGCGGCGGACGTCTGCCTCAAGGAGCGGCGCGCCCTGGTGCTCTGCCTGCGGGAGACCCCCCTCAATCGCGTCCACCTGGAGAACATGCTGC
>CAYSXG010000556.1:0-2706 GCA_964434895.1 uncultured Solibacteraceae bacterium
CTCCACCACCACGAGGGTCACGGCCCTCCCGGGGGCCGTGCGGTAGAGCAGCTGGCCCACCGCTTGGGCCTGGAGCAGCTGCGCGGCCCCCAGGAGGCCGACGAGGAGGGCCCCCCTCACCGGAACCCTCGGGCGGTGGTGGCCTGGGCGTGGGCCCGCTGGATCCAGGGGGCCACGAAGGCGGGGTCCTCCCAGGCTTCCGGGGCCAGCAGCACCGCCTGGCCGGAGGCCCGGGCGGGATCGGGTTTCCAGGCCGTGACCCCCTCCGCCGCCATCAGGACTTCCGCGTCCGTCCCATCCCGGAATACCAGGCCCAGGCGCCCCTCCCACTGGAAGGCGAAGACGCGCCCGGACGCTGAAAAACTAGGGACCCCCAGGAAGACCCGGCGTCGGAAGGGCAGGTCCCCCAACGCCTGCTCCAGGAAGCGCATCGTATGCGCCTCTTCGGGGTGGAGGGCTGGGGTGGGGGCCACGGTCGCCTACATGTTGAGGGCTCGACCGTACACCGCCCGGGCCGCTTCAGGGAAGACTTCGTTGAGGGTCGGATGGGGGTACATGGTGTGGATCAGTTCCTCCACGGTGTATTCCCCCCCCAGGAGGGCGACGCTGGAGGCCACCAGCTCCGTGGCCTTGGGCCCCAGGATGTGGATGCCCAGAATCTCCCCGTACTGCTTGTCCGCCACGATCTTGATGAAGCCGTGGGGCTCGCCGACGATGTTGGCCTTGGCCATGGGCATGAAGGGGAACTGGCCCACCTGCACGTCGTAGCCCTTCTCCCGGGCCCGCCGCTCCGTCAGGCCCACGCTGCCCACCTCGGGGTCGCAGTAGGTGCAGCCCGGCACCCGGTCGTAGTTGATGGGGTGGGGATGCGCGTCCTTGCCCAGGGCCTGGGCCGCGTGCTCGGCGGCCACGATGCCCTCGTCCGAAGCCACGTGGGCCAGCATGGGGGTCTTCACGATGTCCCCGATGGCGTAGAGGCCCTCCTCCCGGGTCTGGAGGAAGGGGTCCACGTCCACGAAGCCACGATCCAGCGTGGCCTTGGTGTTCTCGAGGCCCACTTGGGCCGTGACGGGGGCGCGCCCCACCGCCACGAGGAGGTGGGAGGCCTCTACCACGCCGGCCTTGTCCCCCTCCAAGTGGCAGATCACCTGGTCGGCCCCCCGCTCGATGCGGGCGATCTTGGTCTTCACGCGAACGTCCATCTTGTAGGACTTGGCCAGGATCTTGGCCAACTCCTCGCCGACGGCCGAGTCCTCCACCGGCAGCACCTGGTCCGCCAGCTCCACCAGGGTCACCTTGGAGCCCAGGCGCGCGAAGGTGGAGGCGAACTCCACGCCGATGGCCCCGGCCCCCAGGATCACCAGGTGGGTAGGCAGCTCCTGGAGGTCCAGGACGTGGTCGCTGGTGAGCACACGCTTGCCGTCCGCCTCCAGGCCCGGCAGCTCCCGGGGCACGGAGCCCGTGGCCAGGATGATCTTCTTGGCCGTATGGACCTCGTCCTCGACGGCCACGCGGCCACCGCCCAGCAGGCGGCCGGCCCCCTTCAGGACCTGCACCTTGTTCTTCTTCATCAAGTACTCGATGCCCTTGCCGTTCTTCAGGACGATCTTGTTCTTGCGCTTCACGATGGCTTCCAGGTCCGCCTTCATGGCGGCCACGTCCACGCCGGCGATGCCGTAGTCCTGGAGGTCGGCCATCTGCTCGAAGCGGTGGGCGGTCTCCAACCAGGTCTTGGCGGGGATGCAGCCCCGGCGCAGGCAGGTGCCGCCGAGGCCGGCCGCGTCCTTCTCCACGATGGCGGTGGTCAGGCCCAGCTGGGCTCCGCGCACGGCGGCGATGTAGCCCCCGGGGCCGGAACCGATGACGATGAGATCGAAGGAAGCCATGGGCGCTCCAAAATACGGAAGCTCCATGTTCCCACAAAGCGGGAGGGCCTCGGGGCTTCCGGACCCCCTTCACTCCACCTCTGCGGCCCCCTGGATGGCCCAGGCCCCGGCCCATCGGGCGTGCAGGCGGGTGGTGTCGAAAAGGCGCACCTCCGAATCCTCGGGGCCCACGAGCAGGGAGATCTCCGTGCAGCCCAGGATCACCGCCTCCGCGCCCGCATCCACAAGTTCACGGATGATCCGCCGGAAGGCGGCGCGTGAGGTCTCCTCCAGGCGCCCCTGACAGAGCTCCCCGTAGATGATCCGGTTCACCAGGCCCCGGGCCTCGGGCCCCGGGACTAAGGCCTCGATGCCGTGCCGGGCGGCGAGCCGATCCGCGTAGAAGGGCTCCTCCATCGTGAAGCGCGTACCCAGGAGGCCCACCCTTCGGAATCCGGCCTCCCGAATGGCGGCCGCCGTCGGATCGGCGATGTGGAGCAGGGGGATGGAGGTGGCCGCCTCGATGTCCGCTGCCACCTTGTGCATGGTGTTCGTGCAGAGCACCAGCCCCTCCGCGCCGGCGGCCTCCAGGACGCGTCCCGCCTGGGCCAGGCAGCGTCCCGCCGCCGGCCAGTCCCCGGCGCTTTGGAAGGCCTCGATCTCATGGAAATCCACGCTGTAGAGGATGATGCGCCCTGAGTGCAGGCCTCCCAGGCCCTCCCTCACCGCTTCGTTGATGATGCGGTAGTAGGGGAGGGTGGACTCCCAACTCATGCCCCCGATCAGACCGATGGTCTTGCCCCAGACGTAGCTGCCGAGCAGATGGCGTGACTGCCCGCCG
>CAYSXG010000557.1:0-2702 GCA_964434895.1 uncultured Solibacteraceae bacterium
CTGGTTGTTCGGCATGGAGTAGAAGCCGAAGTTGTTGGCCCCGAGCGGCAGAGGGCTCAGGGTGCTGGAAAGGTTGTTCCCGAACCCATCGTGGCTGAGGGCAACGTTCTCCCCGAAGCCGGATGCGGCCGTAAGACGCCCTCCCGTATCGTGGGTGAGGCTCGTCCAGCCTGACCCCTGACTCATGTTCCCGTTCCCGTCGTAGGCGAACCCGTTGGCCTCGGCCATGGCGCCGAGGGGCGTCACGGTCCAGGATTGAAGGTTCGCGCCCGTGAATCCGTAGGTCCACTGGCTGCGAGCGCCCGAAGCAAAGGTCACCTGGTTGCGGTTGCCCCAATCGTCGAAGGCGATGTCCGCGACCTTCACCGCCGAGAAGGAGCCGGCGGGCGTTTGGGAAACGGAATTCACGCGCCCCAAGCTGTCGTAGGCGTAGCCCGCTTTGCGGCCGC
This sequence comes from uncultured Solibacteraceae bacterium, assembly GCA_964434895.1. GTDB lineage: Bacteria > Acidobacteriota > Holophagae > Holophagales > Holophagaceae > CAYSXG01. Next base: position 450 of record CAYSXG010000557.1, read on the forward strand.
TGGGATAGGTGATCGAGTTCAACCGGCCGTTCCAGTCATAGCCGTAGCCGAGGGTCTGGGATACGGAGCCGGAGAGCGTCTCGCTGCTGAGTTGGGCGGCGGGGCCATTGTAGGCGTAGGACTGGCTCAGGGTCTCGCCGTTGGAGACCGTCGTGGCCGAGGCCAGCAGGAGGCCGTTGTAGACGTAGCTAAGCGACTCGGACCCTCCCGTTACGCTCCGCAAGCGCCCCAACCCGTCGTAGGCCAGACCGCAGGTGCGCACACCGTCCGAAAAGGTGCTCGGGTTGCCCAGGGCGTCGAATCCGCTGAAGATGGTGGTGGTGTTGTTGGTTTCTGGCTCCGTGCGCGAACTCAGGTAGCCTAGGCCCGTGTACCCGAAGCTTCGGATCTGGGTGCCAGTGTCGGCGCTCTGTTGGACTTGCAGAGGCTGACCCAGGACGTTGTAGGTGGTGCTCGTGGTGGTCCAGGGGTCCTGGGTCTTCACGACCTGGCCGAGGCCGTTGGTCCAGGAGTAACTCGTGACGCCGTTGGTCTGCATGACGGTGGTTCTCGCGTTCGGTCCGTCGGCCATGTAGGAGAAATTCACCGCGAGGGGGGTGGCGTAGCTGTCCTGGTAGATCGGGCGGCCCAGGGGGTCATAGGTGGTAGTGGAGCGGCGGGAGGCGCCGGCACGGCTCATCTCCGAGGCCACCTGCACCCGCCCCAGCTGGTCGTAATCGAAGGTCTGGGTGGTGCCGTCAGGGAGGGCGCGGGAGATGAGGCGGCCCAGGGCGTCCGTGGTCTCGCCGCCATTGAGGCCGTCCCCGCGATACCAGCTCATCTGGGTTTCGGTGGGGTAGCTGTAGGTGGTGGTGGGAAGGCCCGAGACGCCCTGGCTTTGGATGCGACCGCGGGCGTCGTAGCTTGCGGACGTGGTGACGCCCCGGCCGTCGGTGGCGCTGGTCACACGGCCCTGGGTGTTGTAGGACCAGGACTCGTTGTAGCTGGTGGTCCCCCCATTGGGACTCGAGAAGGTGGTGGTGGCGTTGGCCGGAAGGCCGTTGGAGCCCATGGAGAAGGAGGTGGAGCGGCTGGTGCTGGACGAGGGGTAGGTGGACACGCTTTGCAGGTGGCCTTCGCCGTCGTAGCTGAAATTCTGGCCCCGCTGTGTGCTGTCCCAGCCCACCGCCCAGACGCGGGTGGGCAGGCCGGAGACGTAGTCGTAGGCAAATCCCTGGGCGGGGGCGTAGGCCATGCCGTTGCCGGTGATGCGGTAGGTGGTGATCCAGGAGGGCCGCCCCGGCTCAAGAATGCCGGGCCGCGAATCGTAGAGGTAGTTCGTGGTCTGGACCGTGGTCCCGTTGACCGTGAGGCTTTCGTAGCTGGGCAGGCCCGTGGTGGAATCGATGGAGACCGAGGACTGGCGCGTGGGTTGGCCGTCCTGGGTAATGCCGGGGGCGATGTCCTTGGTGAGGCTACCGTCGATGCCAAAGGGGCTGGGGGTGTGGTTGTAGGTGGCCCAGGTCCGGGAGTAGGAATAGAGACGTTCGTTCTGCAGGGCGGCGTTGCCGTAGCCGACGCCCTGGCCAGCCGAAACAAAGGTCCATTCCCGGGTGGGGATCTCGGTGCCGTAGCCGGGGCCGGACTGGGTGAAGGAGGTCACCCAGCTGGTCTGGGTCCAAGCGTGGCCCGAGTAGGTGGGCACGGTGCGGGTCCAGGTACGGGTGAGCTGCCCGCCGCTGGCGCTCATCACGGCGCGGAGTTGATTGGAGGTGTTGGGGGTGCCATCAAAGAATGTCGGGGTGGCGGAGCCGAAGGTGGTGGCGGATGTGAAGTTCCAGAACTGGACCAGCTTTAGCTACAACGGGGTGAATGGCGGGCCGATCGCACAAGTCAACCTGGCATCGGTGGGCACGAACTTTCATACCGTAAAGATTGCCTTCCATGGCAGTCGCATCGCGGTTTATTTCGACGGCGTTCAGGTGATCAGCGTGACCGACACCGAGGCGACGCCTTACACCAGTGGCGGGATCAGCCTGGATATGTGGACGGACGCAGTCGGTTACTTGATGTTCGTGGATGATGTGACGGTTACTGAGTCGATGCCGATTGCGAACAATGACAGCTATAATGCAGTGTCGGGGCAATCCTTAAGCATAACTGCGCCCGGGGTTCTCGCGAATGACGTTGCGGGCAGCAGCAACCTGACCACTACGATTTCCAGCAGCCCCACGCACGGCACCTTTAGCTTGAACGCAAATGGCTCATTCACGT